>JACSSI010000008.1 GCA_014879345.1 Anaerolineae bacterium
TGATTGCGCAGCGGGTAAAAGGGGAAGCGGTAGACGAAATTAACGGCTTCATCGACGCGGCACGCGCCGAATTCATCCAGTTCGCCCAACCCAACGTTGAGGGGCTGCTCGACTTGGCAGTTCCCTACGACGGCAAAGCGAAAACCGCCCAACTCGCGCCAGCCATCGCTCTCATCCTGGCCGCAGCCGGTGTACCCGTGATTTTGCATGGCGACGAAAACATTCCCACCAAAGCGGGCATCACCCCCGGCGCGATTTTGGCAGAACTGGGTGTTTGCACAAACGGGAACGTGGCTCATGCCAGCCAGATGGTTGAGAACGTCGGCATCGGCTTCATCGGCGCTGCGCAATACATTCCCGCCTGGCACAACCTCACACCTATACGCAATCAGTTTGGCTTACGCACGGTTATGAACACCGTAGAAAAGCTGTTCAATCCGTTCAACGCGCCCTATCAAATCAGCGGCTTTTTCCACGCCAACTACATTGAGCGCATCCGCACCACCCAAACCGGTCTCAAAGCGAGTTGGATGGTACAGGGCGAAGAAGGCTCTATCGAGATGGCGGCAGGGCGACGCACCCACATTTATGCGGTTGCTGCGGCTGATGATGTCGTTCTGGACCCGGCTGATGTGGGCCTGGTTGAACGTGAACGGCTGAGTTTACCGCCTGTTTTGGCTGATCATGTGGCAGTGACAACGGCCGTTCTGCAAAATGCCTCTTCTGCCGCCACCGAACAAACACTCTACACAGTTGGCACTATCTTGAGCCTGCTCGGCAAAACCGAATCCGTCGCCGCTGGTTTTGCTCACGCCCGCCAACTGGTTGCACAAGGCACAGCATTACAAAAATTAGAAGCAGCGAGAGCGTATCGTGATTAAAAGCAAAAGCAGTGACACAGAGAAAGCACAGAGACACACAAAGGAAAAGAGAGCTTTTCTCTTGTTTTTCTCTGTGAATCTCCGTGTGCCTTCTTTGAGGGGAAGATAATGGAAACAGGAAAAGTAATCTTGGTTGGGGCTGGCCCCGGCGATCCGGAATTGATCACTATCAAGGGGGTCAAAAGTTTGCAGCAAGCCGATGTGGTGGTCTATGATCGGTTGGCGAATCCGGATCTGCTGGATTTAGCGCCGCCCTGGGCCGAATTTATCTACGTGGGCAAAGAGCCAAAACGCCATCGCTTGAACCAGGATGACATCAATCTCCTATTGGTGCAAAAAGCGCAAGAAGGGAAAATAGTGGTGCGCCTCAAAGGGGGCGACCCTTTTGTTTTTGGGCGCGGCGGCGAAGAATGCCTGGTTTTGGCACACGCTGGCATTCCCTTTGAGATTGTGCCTGGGGTGAGCAGCGCTCTGGCTGCCCCGGCTTACGCGGGTATTCCCGTCACGCAGCGCCATATGGCAACGTCGTTTACCGTCGTCACGGGCCACACGGCTGATGCCGACGATCCGTTTGGCGCAGATTGGAGCGATTTGCCACGCAAAGGCACGCTGGTTATTTTGATGGGTGTGAGCCATTTGCCACAAATCATCGACCAGTTAATCAGGGACGGCCGTTCTGCCGACACACCCGCCGCTGTCATCCATTGGGCAACCACCCATGAGCAAATTGTGGTGCAAGGCACCTTAACGACGATTACCGAAAAAGCACAAGGGGTGCTGCCACCCGCTATCACCGTCATTGGTGATGTGGTCTCTTTACGCGAGCAAATTGACTGGTTCCGCCCCCAAACCCTTGAAAATTCAATAACACTTGAGTCAATCCCTACGGACTAATTGCAAAATGATAGAATTAACGAATACATCCACTATAGCAGCCAGCCAAACTCCACCTGCCCTCACCTGGTTTCCGGCAAATTTGCCTTCCTTAAATCGGCGCTTTGCCCGATTAGAGCCAGAAGATGTTTTAAACTGGGGGTTGACGACATTTGGTGAACAAACGGCCGTTGCCACCGGTTTCGGTCCCACAGGCATCATTCTCCTGCACATGATCTCCCAAATTCGCCCCAAAACACAAGTTTTCTACTTGCAAACCGACCTCTTCTTCCCAGAAACATTAGCCCTGCGCGATGAATTGGCTGAACGGCTCAACATCAACTTCATTGAAGTGCGCTCCGAGCTTTCTCTCGACCAACAAAGTCGTCAATATGGGCCGGAACTGTGGAAACATAACCCCGACTTGTGCTGCCAACTGCGTAAAATCGACCCCATGCGCAAATTCCTGGCAGACAAAAAGGCATGGGTGACTGGACTACGCCGTGACCAATCATCAGCCCGTGCTAACATTGAGCTTGTCTCCTGGGATAGTGCCAATCACCTGCTCAAATTATGCCCCCTTGCCTTCTGGTCGCGGAAACAAGTGTGGGATTATATTTACAGCCACAACCTTCCTTATAATGAACTGCATGATCGCGGCTATCCCAGCATCGGCTGCCAACCGTGCACCAAACCCGCCAAACTGAACAGCGGCGATGAACGAGCCGGCCGTTGGACAGGCTTAGACAAAACGGAGTGCGGCATTCACTTTCATGATGGGCAAATTGTGCGGCTGGCGGAGGTACGGTAAAGAGGAGCAAAGTTGCAAGGTTGCACAGTAATCCACCAACTCGCCACCTGCCACCTGCCCCATGCCACCCTTAATTATGAAACCCTATCCAATTTTTCTCACTGGTTTACACAATCGCCACTGTATCGTGATTGGCGGCACGCATGAAGCAGAGGGCAAAGTGCGCGGACTGCTGGCCGTTGATGCCACCATCACCGTGATCAGCCCGAGTTTGAACAAGACCCTCAGCGACTGGGCGGATGAAGGCTGTTTTACGTGGTTGAAACGGCCGTTTCAACCCGGTGATCTGCATGGCGCTTTTCTCGTCATCGCCGAGCGGGCTGACCCTGAAACCAATACGCTCATCTGGGATGAAGCGGAAGCCGAAGGCATTTTGGTGAACGTGATGGATGATGTGGATCACTGCAACTTTGTGGCTGGTTCTGTCATTCGGCAGGGGCATCTGACGCTTTCTATCTCCACCAGTGGCGCCGCGCCCACCTTAGCCGTGCGGTTGCGCCAACGGTTTGAACAAGAATTTGGCGAAGAATACGCCATCTTTCTGGAGTGGATGCACCGACTGCGCCCCCACATGGCCGCCACTTACCCCAGTTTCCAGGAGCGCAAAAAACGGTACTATGCCCTGGTTGATTCTGATGTACTGGTGATGATCAAGAACGGCCGTTTAGCTGAAGCCCAATCATGTGTAGAAGAAATTACAGGCATCCAACTGTTTTCAATCGAAACAAATTTGCCCTGACCCTTTCTTCAACAGACAAACACAGCTACTCGAGGAATAAATCTATAAAATTCACAAAACATGCACAATGCAGAAAAAATTCCTCAACATTAATTTCTCTTAGATTTTTTTGCTAAGCGTATACAGCCGTGTTATACTTCTCCACATAGACTTTAGTTAGATAGTTCCGACGAAAAGTGGGTTTCCCCACTTTTTTTGTTTTCTAGCAAGAGAATCAATAAAATTATTGGTTCATAAAACATACCAAAATGGGTAAGGTTGAAATCCATGAAAAGTGAATTTGTTTTAGCCTTCAACGAGATTTGTGAGGCACGTGGCTTACCAAAAGAAGATGTCTTTGAGGCACTGGAATTAGCCCTCGTTTCTGCCTTCCGGCGTGACCTGAACCTAAGCAGCACCCAGGACGTTCGGGTAGAAATCGACCCGCGCACAGGTGAATCCACCATTTATGCGGAAAAAGAAGTTGTTGATTCTATCATCGACTCACGCACTGAAGTGTTACTGAGTGAAGCCAGGCGTCAAGGTTTCGCCGATGCCGAACTCTATGACATCATCATGGTTGACGCGACCACGCCACAATTTGGCCGGATCGCTGCTCAAACCGCCAAACAGGTTTTGCTGCAACGCGTGCGTGAAGCAGAACGCGAACATCTTTTTGAGGACTTTTCTGGCCGCGAAGGCGAGTTGGTCAATGGTACCGTACAAAGCATCAGCGGTCAGCACATCACCATTGGCCTTGGCCGCACTGAAGCTATTTTGCCGAAGGGGCAGCAAGTTCCTGGTGAACGGTATCGTGCGCACGACAAAATCCGTGTGTATGTGCTTGAAGTACGCCGTACCAATCGTGGGCCACAAATTTTTGTAAGCCGAAACCATCGTAATTTATTGCGCCGTTTATTAGAGTTGGAAGTTCCTGAAATTTATAACGGTCAGGTAGAAATCAAGAGTATCGCCCGAGAAGCCGGACAGCGCTCTAAAGTGGCAGTTCTGGCGTTACAACCAGGCGTAGACCCGGTTGGCGCTTGCGTCGGTATGCGTGGTGTTCGTATCCAGAGTATTGTGCGCGAATTGAATGACGAAAAAATTGACGTTATTGAATGGGATTCGGATCATCACACGTTTATTGCCAAGGCATTAAGCCCGGCTCGTGTCGCGCATGTTTTCCTGGAAGAAGATCCATTTGAGGGCAAAACGGCCGTTGTCGTGGTGCCTGATGATCAACTATCCCTGGCTATTGGGCGTGAAGGGCAAAATGCTCGATTGGCAGCCAAGCTAACCGGTTGGCGCATCGACATCAAAAGCCTCACTGAAGCTGCCGCAGACGCCCTCAAGAAACTGGATCATCCTGATGCTAACGAAGCCGTTGCCAAAGATGAAGATCTCATCCAGGCAGTCGAACTCATCGTGGAAAAGAAAGCGGCCAATCGACCCATTACATCCGAGGATTACCGCACCCTTGATAAACTGGTTAAAGGCGTTTTGGGTGCCATTATCTCAGCACGTTCTGTACGTCATGAAGAAATCCGCAAAGAACGTACTGAAGCACGGAAACTCGTTCCCTCTGGTATGTGGCAAGTTTCGCTAGATGAACTCGATCTACCTGGTCGCATCCATAACTTGCTCCTGGATAACGAAATAGAAACCGTCGGCGATGTCAAGTTCAACCTGGCTCTTGGTGATGATGTCATTCTCAGTTTCCGTGGTCTGGGTGAAAATGCGCTCGTGGTCATTAAAGAACATCTGGCTAAATTTGAAGTGGAATTTGCTGAACAACTGGCAGTTAAGCAAGCAGAGGCCGACGAAGCCACTGCGATCATGGAAGCGGTTGAAGTAGAAGAAGCCGTTGAAATGGAAGAAGCCGTTGAATTTGAAATTGAAGCTGAGATGCTCGAATTAGATGAGATTGAAGCAGCTGATATTGATGAAGAGGAAGAGATTGAAGAAGCAGATGAAAAGCTCGATCATGAGCTTGAACCATTAGACCTCATTGATGATCTATCTCAATCTCTCGTTCAAGAAGAACCGAAACCTGCACAAACCAAGAAGAAAGGTGTGGTCATTGCCCGTCAAACTGCTGCTGAAAAACGAGCAGAAGAGGAACAAAGAGCCGCAGCAGAAGAAGAAGAAAGAAAGCGTAAGAGCCGCAGCCGCGAACTTGTCTACGATGAGGAAATTGGTGAAGTCGTTGCCAAACGCAAACGCAAAGGTAGTCGTCGCACACAAGAATGGGATGACTTTGACCTGGATGATTTCTAGGATTCCTGGAATGTACGCCGGTTGCGTATGAACAAATTAAACATTTTGAGTGAATTGGGACAAATGAAGCTTCGTTTTTGGACAAAGCTTCATTTGTCAGCTAATTAACATGGCTAAAAAGCAAGGGCATCGGCCGAAACATGTCCCACAGCGTACCTGTATCGTTTGTCGGCAAAAAACTGACAAACGACGACTGACACGCATTGTCTGTACCCCGGATCAGCAGGTGGTGGTAGATAAAACTGGGAAGCAAAACGGCCGTGGTGCATATGTGTGCGATCAATCGGGCTGCTGGCAGAAGATCACCAGCCAACCGGGCATTTTGAATCAGGCTTTGAAGACAAAGGTGTCTTCAGAAGATCTGACAAACATTGCCGTATACACGCCACAAGCACCGGAAACGGCCGTTGCTGAACGAAGCAAATCGGACAGCGGACAGTAGGGAGCCAGCGGCTTACTACAAACCGCCTGCCGGTATTGTAAGCCGTTAATAAAGCGAGGAAGTGAAAAGAGATGACTAATACACAAACACAAATTGAACTACCTGCTTTTGTCACCGTCCGAGACCTGGCCGAACAAATGGGAGTCAGCCCTATCGCAGTCGTGAAAGAGTTGATGAGCAGTGGCATCATGGCCAACATCAACCAGGAAATCGACTTCGATACAGCCTCCATCGTTGCAGAAGAGATGGGCTTTGCCGTCATCTCCCATGAAGAAATTCTTGCCGAAGAAAAAGAAGCCGAGCGTCTGGAAGATCAAGCCGAATGGCGCAAGATTTTGGCAAACGAAGATGCTGGTAATCTGGTATCACGCCCACCCGTTGTAACCATGTTGGGGCATGTAGACCACGGCAAAACCTCCCTGCTCGACCTTATTCGAGAAGCGAACGTTCAGCAAGGTGAAGCAGGTGGTATCACCCAGCACATTGGTGCTTACCAAGCAGTGCAAGATGGAAAGTTAATTACCTTCCTGGATACCCCCGGTCATGAGGCATTCACTGCCATGCGGGCACGTGGTGCGCAAGCAACAGACATCGCTATTTTGGTCGTGGCTGCCGATGATGGCGTGATGCCCCAAACAAGAGAAGCTGCTGACCATGCTCGTGCGGCGAATGTGCCGATTATCGTAGCGCTCAACAAAATTGATTTACCCTCTGCCAACGTTCCCAAAGCAATGCAGCAGCTTGCTGAAATTGGCCTCGTGCCTGATGAGTGGGACGGCGATACGATGGTGATTCAAGTGTCAGCAAAAGAGAAACTGGGTATGGAAGACCTGCTAGAAGCAATTCTGCTGGTGGCGGAAGACCTTAATCCCCGCGCCAATCCCAATGCCTCTCCCACCGGTACGGTCTTAGAATCTAAAATTGAACGAGGTAAAGGTGTAACAGCCACTATCCTTGTTCAGAATGGTACGCTAAATTTGGGCGATACTTTGCTGGTTGACGAAAATTATGGCCGCATCAAAGCCATGTATGATTTTCGGGGGCAAAAAATTAACACAGCTACCCCTTCCACTCCTGTCTCTGTCTCCGGGCTTAAAGAAATTCCCGAAGCAGGTGACCAATTCCAGGTGGTGTCCAACGAGAAAGAAGCGCGCAAAATCATCAGTGATTTGCAAGCAAACAACCGCCAGGCGATTACGCACGCCAGCACAGCAATGAGTCTTGATGAATTCTTCAGCCGCTTACAAGGCGGGGATTCTAAAACCCTGAATCTTATTGTCAAAGCGGACGTTCAGGGTTCATTGGAGCCGATTGTCAATACTCTGAAGAAAATTGGGGATGAGAGTGAAGAAGTTTCGATTGAAATTCTTCTGGCTTCTACCGGGAATATCACTGAAAGCGATGTCATGTTGGCTTCGGCTTCCGATGGTGTCATCCTTGGCTTTAACGTAAGCGCAGACCCGATTGCAACAGCCGCCGCCACGAGTGAAGGCATACAAATTAACAATTATTCCGTCATCTACAAACTGTTTGAAGATGTAGAGAAAGCGTTGAAGGGGTTGTTAGACCCGGTTTATGAAGATGTGTTGATTGGTCGCGCAGAAGTGCGGGAAGTATTCAAGATTCGTGGCGTGGGCAGTATTGCGGGTTGTTATATGCGTACTGGTGTTGCTAAACGGAATGCGAAGGCGCGCTTGATTCGTAACGGCCGTTTACTCTTCTCAGGTCCCGTCAACAGCCTCAAGCATCTGCAAGACAATGTGCGTGAAGTCAAAACTGGTTTCGAGTTCGGCGTTAGCATTGAAAGCTACAACGACTACAAACAAGGCGACTTCATTGAATTCTTCACCACCCAACGAGTAGAACAATAGTATATGTGATTGGTCCAATCTTTGAGATTGGACCAATCTGACTAACCAAACTCATGAGCAAAATCCGACAGCAACGAACAGCCGAACAAATCAAAGTCATCATCAGTGAACTGCTGCTGCGGAATATGCATGATCCCCGGCTGCAAGGTGTGACGGTTACAGATGTTACCATCGACCGTGAACTACAATACGCCGATATTTACGTGCATTCACTGGGAGACGATTCCCGCGAAGATGAGATAATGAAAGCATTGGATAAAGCCTCCGGTTATTTCCGCTATGAATTATCTCAGCGCATGACGATGCGCACCACGCCGCAGCTCCACTTTCATTGGGACGCTTCACTGGCTCACGTCGATGAAGTCAACCGCATCCTCAATCAATTAACCATTCCCGCTGCCGAAGAAGAAGAATAGAAGCGCACACCAGCTTCCAAGTCTAAACGAGAAGGACACCCCCCTTGATCACCACAGAATTTAAGAAAGCGATTGACCAAGCAGAAAACATTGTCATATTTACTCATGTAGGGCCAGACGGAGACGCTTTAGGCTCCATGACGGCTATGGGACAGTTATTAACCGCACGCGGCAAACAGATCACGATGGTGGTAGACAGCCCCATTCCTCCCCGTTTTTCTTACCTCCCTTTTATTGACAAGGTGCAGGCCAAGCTGGATGCAGCCTCTGTTTTCGACTTAATCATCACGTTGGATTGCGGTGATGAAGAACGCCCAGGCAAACCGCTGAAACAATTAAAACAAAAGCCAACCCTCATCAATATTGATCATCATGTTACAAACACATATTTTGGTGATATTAATTGGGTGGATCCGAAAGCTACATCAACCGCAGAAATGCTTTACCAGCTATTTGTGGCGCTGGATGTGGCGTTTACTCCCGATATGGCTACGAGTTTGCTCACGGGTCTCGTCACAGATACCCTGGGGTTCCGCACGCCAAATGTATCGGCCAATACTTTGAAAATTGGCGGTGCGTTAATGGATACTGGCGCTGATCTGACAATCATCACGGCGCAAACGTTAAACTTACAGCCGATGTCAACGTTACGTTTGTGGCAAACCGGCCTGAATCACATGAAGCTGGAAGATGGCCTGATGTGGACGACGATTAGTCGAGAAGAACGTGCTCGTGCTGGTCACAGAGGTGACAGCAGCAGTGGGCTTGTCAATTTTCTGGCTGATGTGGACAGAGCTGCGATAGGTGTGGTCTTGATGGAAATGGATGATGGTGAAATTCGCGTTGGTTTCCGCTGTCAGCCTCCGTATGATGTATCTGGTCTGGCAACTGAGTTGGGCGGCGGTGGACACCCGCAAGCGGCTGGCTGTACCCTGGAAGGGCCGTTGGCGAAGGCGGAAGTGATGTTGGTGGATAAGTGTAAAGAGTTAATTTCCCAACAGACACCAGCTTGTGATAACGGCCGTTTTGAATAACCCCTAACGCATATTCATATTAGGTGTGACACGCTTTTGCAGTGAGTCACACCAGTATATATTTTCCCTGATGAATGGCATTCTCAATATCGACAAACCCCAGTGGCTCAGTTCCCATGACGTGGTGGCGCGGGTGCGCCGCATTTGCGGTACACGCCGTGTCGGCCACGCAGGCACGCTAGACCCCCTGGCAACCGGTGTGCTGCTCGTCTGTGTGGGACGGGCGACGCGCCTCTCTGAATATCTCATGGGGCAGCAGAAGACGTATACGGCAACAATCCGCCTGGGACAGACGACCAACACGTATGATGCAGAGGGAGAGGTAACGGAAGAACGGCCGTTTTCCCATATCAGCCAAGATACCATCGCAGAAAGCCTGGAGGCATTTCGTGGCGCTATCGAACAGGTTCCCCCCATTTATTCTGCGCTCAAAGTAAACGGTCAACCGATGTACAAGTTGGCGCGTGCGGGCAAAGATGTGGAGCGCAAACCCCGTCCTGTGACCATTTATGAACTGGATTTGCTGGATTGGACACCCCCGTTTTTGCAATTACGTGTCGTTTGCTCGACTGGCACTTATATTCGCTCGTTGGCTCATGACATTGGCGAGCGGCTGGGTTGTGGCGGTCATATTACGGTGCTGCGCAGAACGGCCGTTGGCACTTTCAACATAACAGACGCCGTTTCTCTGGACACTCTGCAAGCTGAAGATTGGCAATCGTTCTGTTTGCCCAGCGATCAAGCCGTCGCAAACTTACTGCGCATAGATGCTTCTAAAACTGAAACAGAGGCACTGTTGATGGGGCAGCAAATTCCTTGTGCCACAGCACAAGCAGAAGGTTCGCTGGCACGGGTTTATGATGAAAATGGTCTGTTCTTTGGCATCCTGCATTATGAAGATAAGGCATGGCAGCCTAAGAAAATGTTCCCTCCCGAATCTTGAGAAATCGGATAAACTTCTCAGCAAAAAGAACCTCCCAGAGGTTTACCCAGCGATTGAAAAGATATTTATGACACAAAAGACATTTCACGTAAATCTACTGTCTGATATTCCTGAAAAACAGCCCACTTACCTGGCGATTGGCTCGTTTGATGGTGTTCATTTAGGCCATCAGGCTGTGCTGAGAAAAATGGTGGCAGCGGCCAGAAAAGATGGGGTGAGAACGGCCGTTCTCACCTTCTTCCCTCACCCCAAGCGCGTCTTGCAAAATATGACGGGCGCTTACTACATCACCACCATTGGAGATCGGGTGCAATTCTTGGGTGAACAAGGGATTGACCTGGTGATCACCCAGCCATTTAACGAAGAAATACGCCATACCCGTGCCGCTGATTTTGTGGAACAGCTTATCCACTATGCCGATATGCGCCAAATTTGGGGCGGCGATTTTGCCTTTGGCTACAAACGCGAGGGAGATATTCCCTTTTTGCGGAAATTGGGGGCTGAACGTGGTTTTTCCGTGGAATTAGTGGAAGCGATGGTCGAGGTCAATGGCGACTGGGTAAGCAGCAGCCGCATTCGGCGCTGTTTGCAAGAGGGCAATGTGGCTGAGGTGAATCTCTGTTTGGGACGGCCGTTTCACGTCAGCGGTGAGGTGGTTAAAGGCGACCAACGGGGGCGCACGATTGGCTTTCCTACCGCTAACCTGGCTGCCTGGGACGAGTTGCTTTTACCTGCCAATGGTGTGTATGCCACCTATGCCTGGGTCGGCGAGACCCGGTATATCGCTGCTACAAATGTGGGAAATCGGCCAACGGTAAACGGCCGTTCTGTCACCGTTGAAGCACACTTGTTAGATTTTGAAGGGGATTTGTACGGGCAAAACCTGCGCGTCGAATTCATCCACCACATCCGCCCCGAAAAGAAATTCTCTGGCCTCGAGGCGTTAACCACCCAAATTCAAGCAGACGTTGAAGAAATCAGAGCAATGCTGTAGGTTTTTAGTCAGGTAGTCGGTCAACTGTCCACTGTTCACTGTCCACTGACCACTGCTGCATACGGCGCTTGCCACGATGGTGATTTATGAACGTGGACGATCTGCCAGCCATTTTCGCCTTTGATGAGGACGCGACTCTCATTATGCTGCCGGTGAACAATGCCCGACTCGGTGACGATGGAAAGCATGAAGGTATAACTGACAACGGCCGTTTCCCCATATAATTGCAAGCGCGGCTCCCACAAATCATACCGGAACTCAGCATCTGTACCTGCCCAGCCATTCTCAATCATGAAAAAGTGAAAATCCAACCCATCTTGACGATGAGGCGTGACAAACCACTCGTATAAAGACAACGCCTCACTGGTCGTGGCTCTATACGTCTCCACATCTCGAGCAAAAACACTCTGTAAATGACGGTGTAAAAAATCCCAAATCTCTTTTTCTTGCTCGTTCATCTCTACTCCAGACCAATTGCCTCAACAAAAAATCACTCAATCGAAAACCATTCATCATAAATCGCTTCGTATGTGCCGTTTTCAAGCAAAGCTAACAAAGCTTGATTAATATCATCTTCGTAAGGGCTGTCGTGTGGCAAGGCAATCCCATACAATTCTTTGTTGAGAAGACTCCCCACAACTTCAAAATCATTACTTCGATCTTCATGTGCCAAATAATAAAGAAGAACAGGCGCATCATAAACAATAACATCGCTGGTACGATTTTCCAGCAGCTTATAGGCATCCTCAATTGTTTCTACACCTTGAAAAGAGAAGCCATTTTCCCGCAGAAACTCTGCCGAGGTACTGTTGCTAACAGTAGCAATCCGTTTGTCACGTAAATCAGAAATATCGGTTATCTTGGTATTTAACTCGTTTAGGGTAAGCTGCGTAGTAATCGTTGCCGTAAAATTAGCAAGAATAAATAGTCCGGCAAACATCCAAAACAAAGCCAATAATCTACCTAGCACAGCTCGCGGTGTTCGGTCGCCATACCCAACTGTTGTCACCGTAACTGCCGACCACCAAATGCCCTCCCACACGCCACGAAAATAACCATGCTGAAAGTGTGGATTATTGCGTCGTTCAAACAACCATACCAGATGTCCAAACAAAATAATAATGATGATAAGACCCACTGAAGCAGCTAAAACTTCACGAGAAAACAAAACTGTTATCAGACTGCTTAATGGCAAAAACGCACTGCTTCGCGTCATGATTTGCAGGCCGGCGTCAAAATAAGGGTACGAGAAATCAATAATCTCTTCGCGAGCTTCAGTCATGCTGATGGCGGCAATGGCGGCGTCTACATCACCTTGAGCGACCGCATCGATTTGCTCGCTAACCGTTTCAACTTCTACAAATTCGTAAGCGATGCCCGCCTCTGCCGCCAAGGCTTGCCATAGATCAATGCTAAACCCCACCTTCTGGTCATCTTCATCAAATACAAACGGTCTTATATTTTTGATTGCTATTTTGATGGGAGGGGCTTCTTCGTTATCCTGCCCGGCAGGCTGGGCAAATAAGCGAGGCACAACAAAAGTAAGAACAGCAGTAACGAAGACAATCTTTAAGAGAAGTCGTTTATTCATTTTTCTTGTTTTTTGATGTACGGCTAACTATTAGCGTTGATCCATGTATTGCAGGGCATACTGCACACGTTCATCAACGGTTTGGGCTTCCCGGGGGATGTTTTGCAGCGCGGCTTGTGCTTCGACAATGCTGAAGCCAAGACCCGTCAGAAAATCAATCACATCTGCATCCACATCTGTTACCAGGGAAATGCCCGCTTCTGCACCCGTCACATCTATTTTATCGCGCAGTTGGAACATCATGCGCTCGGCTGTTTTTTTGCCAATACCAGGGACACGTTGGAGAACGGCCGTTTCCTCCCGCATAATGGCACTTTTCAACAGTTCCGGGCTGAGCGTAGAAAGAATGGACAGCGCCACCTTCGGGCCAACCCCATTAACCGTCAGCAATACCTCAAACAACTGCAAATCTTCAGCCGACTCGAAACCGTAGAGCGACAATTCCTGTTCACGCACAATGAGGTGAGTATGCAAAAATATAGAGCGCCCCACCCCACCCACATCTTCCAAGACAGTACGCGGCACACTCACCCGAATACCCACACCGCCTACATTGATAACAAGGCTGTCACTGCCGATAAATTGAATGGGACCTCTTAAGCTGGCTATCATAAGAAAGATTGGGAAATGAAGATTAAAGATTGAAAAATATGGATTTCAATCTTCAATCATAGAGAATCATTATATAAAGATTCAAAACGCTGATATTGGGCATGAGTGATGGCAACTGCCAAACCGTCGGCGGCATCATCAGGACGCGGTGTTTCTTCCAGGTCTAGCAAATTACGTACCATGAGTTGTACTTGTGCTTTGTCGGCTTTGCCGTAACCCGTCACAGCATCTTTGATTTTAGGGGGTGAATATTCACCAATAGGGATGTTGGCATTGGCTAAGGTCAATATCAACACACCACGGGCTTGTCCCACCGTTATTGCCGTCGTCACATTCCGTCCAAAAAAGACTTCTTCAATGCCACAGCTATCTGGGTGAAACTCGGCAATCAGAGCAAGCAGTTCCTGTTCAATCGTTTGTAGACGGGACGGCATGGGTGTTTTAGCTGGAGTGGTGATAGTGCCATAAGAAACGGCCGTTAAACGGCCGTCTTCACCCACATCAATAATGCCATACCCAGTCGTAGCTGTGCCAGGGTCTAATCCAAGAATTCTCATAAAAAGGCAGAAGGCAAAAGGAGTAATTCTGCCTTCTGCCTTCCAAATTCCGGCTTGTTTACGCTGCTTCCATCTGCGCAATCGCTTCAGCACTAATTTCTAGCGTCGAATACACATTTTGCACATCATCCAGGTCTTCAATCTTCTCAATAAAACCCATCACATGAATCGTATCTGATGCGTCTAACTCGACCGGAGCATTTGGATCATAAATGACATTTGCTTCATCAATTTGGAAGCCAGCTTTGCGAATGGCATCTCGTACCGTAGCAAAATCATCCAATTCAACAAAAATTTCGGCCGTTTCATCAAATTGCACATCATCTGCACCAGCCTCGGCCGCCGTCATAAAGAGCTCATCTTCATCAATATCGCCGCTGATCGCAATATACCCCTTACGCGTAAACTGCCACGCCACAGAACCAGAGTCTGCCATATTGCCACCATTTTTATTGACAACGTGACGAATATCAGCAACTGCCCGATTCTTATTGTCAGTCACAACTTCCACTAAAATGCCGATGCCATTTGGGCCATAAACCTCATACATCAGTTCAAAAAGTTCACCGCCTTCCAATTCACCTGTGCCACGTTTAATAGCCCGGTCGATATTGTCCTTCGGCATATTGGCTGCTTTTGCCTTATCAATAGCTAATCCCAAAGCATTATTGGATTCCGGATCACCGCCACCTTCCCGAGCCGCAATGGTTAGCTCTTTTGCGATACGTGTGAAAATTTTGCCCCGTTTTTTATCAACGGCCGCTTTCTTGTGTTTAATCGTCGACCATTTAGAATGTCCAGACATTTCTACTCTCCAAAAAAAATTGATCTAATCGAGCCTGAATTATAACACACCATACAGATGGATCATGCAATCTTCCATCTCTTATTTTGTGACAATTTTGGGCATGTCACCTGGGAACAATTCAGGCAGCAACGAAGGCGCATAACGCGCCACCATATCACTGCTAACGGCATAATCTTGGCAAATTTCCTGATACAAACGACCACTATCACGCATCATGCGTTCCTGCGTCTCAGGATTCATTTCAATCAAGCCAAACCGCTGCGTCCAGCCCCGATCCCATTCAAAGTTATCAACCAAACTCCAATGGTAATAACCCATTACCGGAAAACAAAAGCTGATCGCCCGCCACACTTCACGCAAATGGGTCAATAAAAAGCTGGGGCGCAGGCTGTCTGCCTGATCTGGCACACCATTTTCTGTGATGTAAATGGGCTTGTTGTATTTTATCACTCGCTTAATCGCCTGATATAAACCTGATGGGTACACTTCCCCATAATCCCCATCGCTCACAACCGCATCCTCGCCCCAATCACGAGAAATGAATTCCTTGCCGGGCGGAAACTTAACATAAAATCGCGTATAATAATTGATACCGATGAAGTCGTAAGAACCTGCCAGATTTTTAATGACGCCACTGCCAAACGGCCGTTTCACCTTCCCCGTCTCCATACTCTCCAGCCAGCTCTCATTAAACAGCCAATCCACCCGCTTTGCCCACCACTTACTCAGTTGTCCGCTGCCCGGAGCCCCCTGGAAAACAGGCATATTCTTCGCCACACCCACCTGCGCATCAGGTCGCGACGCTTTGATCGTGTGATACGCTGCGGCATGGCAGCGCAGCATATTATTCACTGCCATAAAACCCGGTCGCAGTCCCCGCTGTGCCGGTGCTGGAAAATCATCAGACAAGTAACGCAAGAAGAAATACACCATTGGCTCATTAAAGGTCAACCATTTCGGCACCAAATCACCCAACTCAGCCACAACCTTAGCCGTATAGCGTTGAAAATAATCCACCACAATTTCAGAGCCAAAATCCCCTTTCTCCACCAACCACATCGGATTGGTAAAATGGTGCAGCGCCACCATCGGTTCAATGCCCCGTTCGTGCATCGCCAACAAAATCTGACGATAACGAGCCAGCGCCTCCTGGTCAAACACACTTGGTTCTGGCTCCACCCGGCTCCACTCAATCGAAATACGATGGGCATTCACACCCATCTCCGCCGCCCGATCCAGGTCGGCTTCAGCATTCTGCCACCAGTTACAGGCTAAACCTGATTGTTGATGGGGAGGAAAACGGCCGTTATCCTGTTCCCATGTCCACCAATCATTGTTTTTATTATTGCCCTCAACCTGATGGGCAGACATTGCCGTCCCCCACAAAAAATCAGGTGGAAAAATCATCTTCGCCTTGACCACAAAACTCACCCTATATCTCCAGAATACACAACAAAAATCAAGCACATAGCATCTGCCAAAACCTTCAAAAACCTCCAGCCCCTCACACCACATCATAAAAATAAAACCACCATCATTATATCAAAATACAATCAAACGATTGAACCAGTGATTTTGACAAGGGAAATCGCTTATGGTAAGCTACCGCAACACGAGTACGTGTATTACTTTTTTCCTAAAATTCGTAATTTTCATGTCATAACTATTGGTGAATAGAAAGCCAGTTGTTATACTAAAAGTCATTCTACCACTAAGCAATAATCGTTCGGAGGTTGTCGTGAAAGATTTAGTTCCCATGAGTGGCTATTACTACCCCAATAAAATGGCACGCATTTTATTAATCTCCATGGAAGAGGTTATGGGGCGAAATGGGCTAAATGCCTTATTAAACCTTATCGACATGCGTCCATTCATCACCGATCTGCCCCCGGACAATCTAGAAAGAGAATTCGATTTTGCTTACATCTCCAACCTTAACCGTGGTTTAGAAGACATCTATGGTCCTCGTGGGGGACGTGGGTTAGCCTTACGTGGCGGCCGTGCCATCTTTTCTCGTGGACTCAAACAATTTGGGGCGCTAGCCGGTGTCGGCGATTTGGCCTTCAAAGTTCTCCCCCTGCAAACAAAACTAAAAATCGGCTTGCCAGCCGTTGCCCGTATTTTCACGCAGTTTAGTGACCAAACTAGTCGAGTAGAAGAATTCGACGACCATTACCTCTACTACATAGACCGTTGTTCTATGTGTTGGGGAATTGAGACAGACCATCAAGTTTGTCACATCGCCGTCGGCATTCTACAAGAAACGTTGCGCTGGATCAGTGGTGGCCTTGAATTCCGTGTCAATGCAGTGGAATGCATCGGTATGGGAGCAAAAATGGGCGTCATTCGCATCGACAAAGAACCAATCAAATAATTCTTATGTAGTAATCAACTGAATCCCTGGACTGGTTAATAGCCACGATGATTGAAGTGGTTGATACTGCTTGAAACTTTATTTCTAGTTTTTATCCAAGGAAGTTTGTAGTGGCTGAAGGGAAAAAAGAACATAAAATCTTCATTGTAGAAGATGATGTAGATTTGGCAGAAATGCTAACTGCCTATTTTCGTGCACAAGGTTATGAAGTTGCCAACGCCATGCGCGGCGAAGAGGCAGTTGACGCTATTTTAGGAAATGTACCCGACGTAGCAGTCTTAGACATACGTCTCCCCGATATTGATGGCTATGAAGTCTGCCGCCGCCTACGTCGAACCCGGCGTACCCAAAATATCCCCGTTATCTTTCTAACCGAAAAACGTGAACGTGAAGACAAATTGGCTGGCCTGGAATTAGGCGCAGTCGATTACATCACCAAACCGTTCGATATTCAAGAACTGAGATTAAGAGTACGAAACGCATTGCGCCGGGCCCGGCTAAACACGTTGGTAAATCCAGTTACAAACCTGCCAGAAGGGATGTTGGTACGTGAGAAGCTGGATCAAATGGTGCGCCAACAAAACTGGGGCGTTGTGCTGGCTGGCATTCGTGGCCTGGACAAGTTCCGCGACCGCTTTGGCTTTGTGGCCGCCGATGACGTTTCCCGTGCTGTCACCCTCATGATCACCAACGCTGTCCAGGAAACTGGCAGCAGCGAAGACTTTATCGGCCACGCCGATTCTGGTGATTTTGTCATCATCACCACTCCCGAACGCTGCAAAAAGATTTCAGAACGGTGTCTTGTTCGGCTACAACCCTCTATACAATATTTCTATCCTGCCTTAGAGCGACAACGCTTGCATGAATTACCGGAATCGCAGCGCTTAATGGTTCGTGTCGCCAGTTTATCCTCACGAGAACATCAATTTCAGAATATGGAAACCTTGTTCGCTGCATTGGAAGATCGTGCAATTTAAGTAGTGTTCTCATCCTCGTTTTTTGCTAGAATCAATACTAGGCGAGCAGGTTAAAACTGTTCAAAATTATAATAATTGTAATCAGGGCTAGTGATAGCCCTGATTTTATTTTAAGCTGTCACTATTTATGAACCGTCTACGCCCCTATTGGGCTGATTTTCTCATTATTCTCGGCTTTTTACTCTTGCCTATTTTGCTCTATGGATCTGTCACCCTGGGGAGCAAAACAATGCTCCCCGCAGATAATTTATTTCAATGGACACCCTGGCAGCAAGCATCAGTTGATTTTGATGCACAAATTCCACAAAATCACCTCATCACCGATCTGGTTATTGAAAATTACGTCTGGAAAAAGTTTGTAGCGGAGAGTGTACAGGCGGGCGAGATTCCGTTGTGGAATCCCTATTTGTTTGCGGGGGCGCCATTCTTAGCTGCCGGACAGCATTCTGCCTACTATCCTTTTAGTGTTCTCTTTCTGATTTTGCCGCTGACAAAGGCGTATGGTTGGTATGCCGTGAGCCAGTTGTGGCTGGCGGGCGTGTTGATGTACGTGTTCGGGCGAGTGCTGCGGATGCGGCACAGCAGTGCGGCGATTGCCGGTCTTGTGTTTCAAGGGTCGGCGTTTTTGGTGATCAGCACGGCCGTTTTCCCCATGATTATTGGCGCGGCGGTGTGGCTCCCCTTTTTGCTCGCGTGCATTGAAAAAATTATTGAAGATTCAAGATTGAAGATTGTGTGGGCGGGTCTGGGCGCTGTGGCGCTGGGGGTGCAGATTTTTGCCGGTCACATTGAAATTACCTATTACACGCTGCTAATCATGGCGATTTATGCAGTGGTGCGTATTGCGTATTGTGTATTACGCCAGCGCAAGAAGTTACGCAATATACAATACGCAATAAAATTTATTTTACGGCCGTTTTTCTATCTCAGCGGCATGGTTCTCATCGGGCTTTTACTGGGGTCGGTGCAGCTCATTCCCCTGTTCGAGGTAGGCCAGTCCAATTTCCGTGAAGGCTCGGCTTCATTTGAGGAAGTACAAAGCTGGGCGTTTCCGCCGCGCCGTCTGCTGACGCTGGCGCTGCCCAATTTCTACGGTAATCCCGCCACCCACAGCTATCAAAATGTGCTTACGGGCGAACAAGTGCCATTTACAGCCGACCGTTACGGCAATCCCCGCACCAACAATGAATGGGGCTTCAAAAACTATGTCGAAGGGGCAATTTACCTCGGCATCCTGCCCCTGTTTCTGGCGGTTTTGGGCATTTGGGGGACAGTAAAGGCAAAAGGCAAAAGGCAGAAGACAGAACTACGCCCTACGCCCTACGCACTGCGATCCTTCCACACCTGGTTTTTCGTCGGCCTCAGCTTCTTCTCGGTGGCGTTTATTTTTGGCACGCCATTGTATGGGTTGTTGTATTATGGGCTGCCGTTTATCAACCAACTGCATACGCCGTTCCGCTGGATTTTCCCGCTGACGATTTGTGTGGCGGCGCTGGCGGGATTCGGCACAGATTATTTGGCGGAAGAAAGATTAAAGATTAAAGATTGGCGTTCGAACGTTTCACAATCTTCAAGCTTTAATCCTTCGACAAGCTTAGGACGCGGTCTTCAATCTTTGGTTTTCTTACGTACCAAACCTTCTTTCATCACCGGTTTGGCAAGCCTGGCATTTTGGGGCGGTTTGGCGCTGTTGGTCGGCTTGTTTGTATCGCGGGCGCTCTATCCACAGATAGAACCGGTGGTTGAACGGCTGTTTTTAGGCATGGCCCTGGCTGATACCGCCTTCGACAGCACACTTGCGTTTTACAGTTTCCAGTTCCGGCAGTTCTTCATTTTGGGATTGATGCTGGTGGCTTCCGGTGTGGTGCTGCGCGTCAGCCGCTGTCCGATTTTCTTTCCGGTGCCTGGGGTGGGGAAACGGCCGTTATACCTTCTCCTCGCTGCCATTGTCATCACCCTGGATGTGCTGCTCGCCAACTATGGCTTCAACGCGGCCGTTGACCCAGCATTGCTCGCTTACAAACCGGCGATGGTGCAGTGGCTAGAAGAACAGCCCGGTGAATGGCGGCTGACCAGCTTCAATCCCAGCGGCGACATTCCGTTCAACGCCAACTCCGGTTGGCTCTACAATTTCCAGGATATTCGCGGCTATGACTCCATCATCCCCAAGCAATACACCGAATACATGGCTGCCATCGAGCCGCAAAATGCGCTGCTCTACAACCGCATCCAGCCCATCGCCAATTGGGAATCGCTCAACTCGCCGCTGCTGGATGTGCTAACGGTTAAATACGTGATCACCAGCGAGACCATCGACTCGCCCAAGTTTAATCTGGCATGGGAAGGCGAAGGGGTGCGTATTTACGAGAATCTGGGTGTGGCGCCGAGAGCGTATACCTTGCCTGTGTCAGCAACGGCCGTTGTCGATGATGCCTTGATGGCACTGCAAAAACTCGATCCCCGGCAGTATGTGGTTGTTGAAGAAAAAGATTTAGGATTAAAGATTAAAGATTCACAATCCAACACCCAATCTTCAATCTTCAATCTTCAATCTTCAATCCCTAGTCCCTACACCCCCGCCGCCATCGACCACTACGGCAGCAGCGAAGTCATCCTGACGACCAGCATTAGTGAACCATCCTGGCTCATTTTGAACGACAGCTACTACCCTGGCTGGAAAGCATTCGTGCGTCCCGCCAGAACCAGCGAAGATGAGGAAGAACAGGTTGATGTGGTGCTGGTCAACGGCAACTTCCGAGGCATCTTACTTGAAGAAGCGGGCGACTGGACAGTCCGTTACAAATACAGCCCCACCAGCTTCCAGCTAGGCGGACTCGCCAGCTTTATGGGGCTAATCATCCTCATCTTCGTGGGGCTAGTGTGGGCATGGCGTATCCTGGTTCATCCCGACGTGGAAATGACCACGACGCGCAGTCTGGCAAAAAACAGCATGGCACCGATGGCGCTCAACCTGTTCAACCGGGGCATCGACTTTGTTTTTGCCATGTTTTACCTGCGCCTTCTGGGCCCAGCCGAGGCAGGCAGCTTTGCCACCGCCATCGCCGCCGCCATGATCTTCGAGATTATTTCTAACTATGGCCTGGACATTCTGCTGGTACGCGAAGTATCTCAAGATCGCAGTCAGGCCAGCCGTTATCTGCTCAATACCTCTATTTTGCGCGTTTTTGCTGCTTTTGTGGGCGCTATACCCGTCATCATTTTGGTCAAGGCGACCAACCTGTTTAGCAACCCGTTCACCACTCAGGAAATTGTTGCCATCGCTTTAATCATGCTAGGCATGGTGTTCTCGGGCATGTCTAAGGGTGTTACCAGCTTATTTTACGTCTACGAAAAGGCAGAAATTCCGGCGGCGATGACCACGCTCACCACCATCATGAAAGTGGGGTTTGGGGTGGCGGTGCTGCTTATAGGCTACAGTTTTGTGGGGCTGGCGGCCGTTTCTATTGTCTCCAATGTCGTCACCCTGGCTATTTTACTGGTGATGGCGCTGCGCAGTTTTTCCCTGCCTGGCCCCTGGCGGGTCGATTGGCATTTGCAAAAAGAGATGGTGCATCTTGGCTTTCCCTTGATGCTCATTCATTTGCTGCAAACTATTTTCATTTCAATTGATGTCTATTTGCTGCGGGTGATGCTGCCCAACGGCGAAGAAGTGGTTGGCTGGTATAACAGCGCCTACAAATGGTTCAACGCGCTGCAAATTGTACCCTCGTTTTTTACGTTGGCGCTGTTCCCCATCATCTCGCGGGAAATCCAGCGATCCATGGAGGCGGCGCGGCGCATGTATATGCTTTCCCTCAAGTTGATGCTGCTGTTGGCGCTGCCCATTGCCGCCGCCATCACCTTTTTAGCGCCGCTTCTCATTGCCATTGTTGGTGGGGCTGAATATTTGCCGCAGGGCGCCATCGCTCTGCAAATTGTCATTTGGGCGATTCCTATTGGCTGGCTAAACAGTGTGACGAATTATGTGTTGATTGCGTTGGGATTGGAAGGGATGCAACCCCGTGCGTTTTCGATTGCAGTGGCCTTTAAC
>JACSSI010000460.1 GCA_014879345.1 Anaerolineae bacterium
AATTGGAGAGAACGGCCGTTTCCTCCCAACATGAGCAAGTTAAAATTAATTCAAACGGAGTCACCGCCAGTCTGCTATAATACAGGCACGGTTTAATATAATCTGGCTGTGAAAAAGGTGAATTGTATGCTTAAAACACGAGAACGCATTATTACAACACAAGACTTGGCAGATGGCATCCAACAAGCCATTCACAATGCTCAATCAGAACCACTCGTTGTCACGGAAAACGGCCGTCCGGCTGCTTATTTGATCAGCGTTGATTTGTTCGACAACATCATGTCACAGCTATCCAGTATGGATGATGCCGAATTACGTGCCGACATAGAAACGAGTGAATATCAGTTTGCTCAAGGTGCGTATAAAACATTGGCTGAAGCCGCAGACTTAGCAGAACAAACCTGGAAAACTCAGGAATCTGCTGAATGACCGACATAGTGCTCTCCGATTTAGCAGTAGCACAGCTAAAAGAGATGCCCCCTCCCGTTGGTCGAGCAATGATCGAAGCATTACAACGATTACGCACATTTCCCCAATCCGCCCCCGCCATTTCATTAGAAGGCTACGAAACCTACCGTCAATTGAATGTCCGTTCGTTTCGTGCCGTTTATCGCTTCACAGAAGAAGATAATCTCGTGCGCGTTTACTGTATTCTTCATGCGCGTCGCCGTTTACCAGCCTCGGAGTTCTTGAGACATCAAGTTTTT
The DNA here is from genome assembly GCA_014879345.1 of Anaerolineae bacterium. GTDB lineage: Bacteria > Chloroflexota > Anaerolineae > Promineifilales > Promineifilaceae. The sequence continues at coordinate 708 of JACSSI010000460.1, forward strand.
TAAAACGGCCGTTCCCCCAACAACAAATAAAGGCAGCAAAGTAGTCCAATCTTGGTGATTGGACTACTCTCTCACTGCCCTATCAAGGCAAGGTTTGTTCCCCTTGCTGCTTCATACGCCGGGGAAGAATCACCTTCTCGCTCATTACTTCCCACACAACCGGCATCACAGACAGGGCAATGACCACCACAATAACCAGCGCAAAATTGTCTTGCACGAAGGGGATGGAGCCAAAGAAATAGCCGCCAAAGAGAAAAATAGCCACCCACAATACACCGCCCAAAATGTTATAGGTGATAAAACGGCCGTAATTCATAGACCCCATGCCCGCCACAAACGGCACAAACGTGCGCATCACAGGTACAAAACGACCGAGAATAACAGCTTTGCCGCCATGTTTTTCAAAAAAGCGATGTGTCTTTTCCAAATGTTCTGGCTTCAAGAAACGAAAACGGCCGTCGAACGCTTTGGCGCCAATCCAACTACCCAGCCAATAATTAATCGTGTCGCCCAAAATGGCGGCAGCGGCCAGGGTGATAAACAGAAATGCGATGTTCAACATCCCTTTGCCAGCCAAAGCACCCGCCACAAAAAGCAGGGAATCGCCAGGAAGAAATGGCGTGATAACCAGTCCCGTTTCCGCAAAAATGATCAAAAACAAGAGCAGGTAACTCCAACCCCCTATTTGTGCGATGATAACCTCTAAATGGCTGTCGAGATGAATGATAAATTCCCAAATGTTAAGTAGTATGTCCATGTTAATGTTTTATTTTTCTTCCTCGTTATGTAAAGTATATAATTAGTACGTTGTAATACTAATCCTTCCAGATTTCACAAAGCCTGGTTAACACGTAACGGCCGTTAACCCACCTAAAACCACAGGTATTTTACCGATAGCTTGATGCGGCACAGCCGTAGTTTCTAGCGGCCGTCCTAATGAAATTTGCAAAAACGGCCGTTTTGCTGATTTTTGTAACATGTCGAAATAATATTCCTTTAACGGGTATAGGATATTTCACACGTCACTAAGGTTGCAGGTTTTTCAATCGTGGGGGCGGTAAGAGATAAGGAGGATAAAGCTAGATAACGCTTTTGCTTCACGATAGTTTGCCAAATTGCAAACATGCAAAGGTAGTGGTAAATGTGCTAACCGCGCATTCTAGTGCTAACTCAAGGCGTCTGCAAGGGGGAAAGGTTAAGACATGATTAGTAAACTATTTACCAGGCACAAACTATCCAGCAATGACATGGACTGTATTAGCAGAAGGGTCTTGAAATTGGAGGGAACGGCCGTTTCGCTCCGCCACTACCCCTGCATTTTTCAACCGCGCTTCTAGCTCAGAAACGGCCGTTTCATCCCCCACCACAATCTCATACCAAAGCAGCCGGGCGGTCTCGTTTGGCGCAGGTAATGCGCCCACCCCAGCCCAGGTATTCAGCCCCAGATGATGATGATAGCCACCCGCCGACACAAAACCAGCCGATGGCCCATAACGCATAATCAAGTCAAAACCCACCGCCTTGGTGTAAAAATCGAGCGCTTCGTTCAATTGGCGCACGTGTAGATGCACGTGACCCATCACGGTTTGATCAGGCATTGGCGAAAAATCAGAAATCTTGCCATTCAATTCTGCCAACACCCCATTCACATCAAACGCATCCGTACCCATTTTGAGCGCACCATTTGCATACTGCCACTGGCTGCGCGGCCTGTCGCGGTAAATTTCGATGCCATGCCCATCCGGATCAGTCAGGTAAAGCGCCTCGCTGACGTTGTGGTCTGCCGCTCCGTCCAGGCGCGTTTCGGTGTCGATGAGATGGCGCAGTCGCTTTGCTAAATCCAGGCGGGAAGGGAGCAACAAGGCGAAGTGGTAAAGCCCCGTCGTACCTCTAGTCGGGTGAGCGCCGGGTTGTTCTTGCAAATGGAGCAATTCGCGCTCAGGGGTTCCCAGAACGGCAACTGCGCCATCAGACCGCAGCAACTGCAAGCCAATCCGCTCCTGATAATACGCCAGCGAACGCCCCAAATCAGCCACAGACAACGCCACTCGCCCCATATGGGCATTAAGAGGTAGTTTAGTAGACATGAGCTAATTCCGGTTTCCCATTCAATTTCCAGGTAAAGTCACGCAGTTCCAGCAGCATTTCTGCTAACCGTTCACGGGTAGCCTCATCGGTGAGCGTGCCATCTTCGTCAAAATGCTGCCACGCCTTCACCACCATCAACTGCGGATGGGGCAGCACGTGCAGCCGATTATGGGCCAGGATTTCACGCAGATGAAGCTGCGCTCGCATTGTGCCATAACCGCCACCCGCCCCCATGACGGCGATTGTTTTACCATCCAACGGGGCTTGCAGGTCTGGGCCTTTACGCGAAACCCAATCCAGCGCGTTTTTTAACACACCAGGGATTGACCAGTTGTATTCCGGTGTCGCAATTAGCAAACTATCAGCTTTTTTCATCGCCTCCCGAAAGGCCATCACAGGAGCAGGGATACCTTCTGCTTCCACATCCTGATTGAACAGAGGAATATCGATCAAATCAAAGATTTCGAGTGTCATGCCCTGGGGTAAAACGGTTTCTGCGGCACGCAGCAGGTTTCGATTATGTGATTTTTGGCGTAAGCTCCCGGCAAAACCGAGTACCTTAAGAGGTTCATCGTTCATTGTTTAGTCCATGAATGGTTTCAAATAAAAGGATAAGTAGTTTAACGGCTCGTCACCGGCCTGGATAACGGCCGTTTCCGCTTCCGGTTTCGCCACAACAACATCATAGAGACTGACAGGTTTCTCTTGAGCTGCGGTGGTAAAACGGCCGTTGCCATCCACAAAATAGAGAAACAAATTCTCACCTGATTCAGGCAGTTCCATCTCAGCCGTGCCACCCGCAGGCAGCACGGTGCTGGTTAAACGGGCATCCACATGGGCATCTGTAGCACCTCGCGGCCCAATAACCTCCCGTACAATCCCATCGCCCACTTGTCGCGGCGGCATGTCGGCCAGGCGGATTTGCTCATAGTGCGGTGCAAGCCCCTGATACTGCGGCTCAGCCACAAACCAGATCTGAATCACCCGCGCATAATCATCGGAGCGGTTTAGCTCCTGGTGTTCAATGTAACTGCCGGAGAACATACGCTGCACCTCACCGGCAGTAATCGCCCCTTTACCGCCTGTCGTGTCCTCATGGTAAAGCGTACCATCAATGACATAGGTAAAGATTTCCAGGCCGCGATGGGGATGCCAGGTAAAGCCATTGTGCGGTGCGATTTGGGTCATATGCGCTGTCAACATGCCGCTCAAGCGCCGCAGCGGACTCCAGCCGCCCACCGCAAAATGAGAGGTCAGCCAATGGACGGGGTGAATAGTCGGAAACTTGCCCGCTTCATAAAAACGCAAATCACCACTCACATCCAGACCCGCTATTTCGCTGGCAAATAGATCAGTAAACATAGCATTTCTCCAATCGCTAGTACATCGTATTTCCATTTTCAGATTTGTCAGGGATTTCCTGCACAGCATCCCAATGCTCCACAATTTTCCCGTTATTATCAAATCTAAAAAAGTCCATCGTTACATAGCCCACATCACCAGGCCAGATTTGATGGGTATGAAGCGCCACCAAATCACCCTCAGCAACAGCTCGCACAAATTCAATGCTTTTTTCAGGATACTCTTTTGCCATTCTTTCAAAGTAGGCAATAAACGCTTCTTTGCCGTTGCCGACTAATGGATTGTGTTGAATATAGTCGTCACCAACATATTGCTCAACTGCTTGACTCGGCTGACCATCATAGGCCATTTGGTAGTAGGCAATCGCATTTTTCTTGTTTTGTTCCAGGTTCATGATCATTCAATTTCCTTATTGTACTCTGAACAGTTAGACGCTTTATGCGATTGCCTACTTACCCAACAGTCTCAGTTTTTAAGCAGGCACTGCTTCAGCTTGTTGAATCAATTCCAATTCAATGGCAATATTGATTTTATCACCAACCAGCACCCCGCCTGTTTCCAATGCTTGATTCCAGGTAAGACCCCAATCTTTACGATTGATGCTGGCGGTGGCAGAGAATCCAGCGTTGGTTGTACCCCATGGGCTTTTAGCCTGTC
>JACSSI010000461.1 GCA_014879345.1 Anaerolineae bacterium
GTGTCATGCCCGCGAAGGCGGGCATCCACAGGTGGTGGTGAATGGATTCCCACCTTCGTGGGAATGACACGTCTATTACCGAAATAATTTTTTTACATTCATCAGCCCTCGGCTACTTAAGTTACAACGGCCGTTTCCCCGGCATCCCTGGCTTGCGCGGATAGGCAGCAGGCGTTTCCCCAATTTTTTCTACCACAACAAGATAATGAGGCATTTCTACCTCTGGCAGTTGGATAGACTGGATGATTGCCCTGCCACCACCCAGCGTTTGCACCGCATGGTGGGCGGCTTCAGTTTCTCGGGCGGCACTTTCCCCTTTTTGTGCCAGCATATGACCGCCCATTTTGCACAAAGGCAGCAGATATTCTGCCAGGGCCCGCATCTCGACCACGCCTCGCGCTACGGCCCAATCATAGTGTTGGCGATGGGCTGGCTGCTGTCCCATTATTTCTGCCCGCTCTGCCACAATCGTGACATGTTTCAGCCCCAATTCCGCCACAACTGCTGCTAGAAACGTGGTTTTTTTGGCAACACTGTCAGCCAGGGTAAGCTGTAGATCAGGGTAGAGGATTTTGAGCGGCAATCCAGGAAAACCAGCACCCGTACCGATGTCGATAAGTGAACGGCCGTTTAACTCCCCAGTCACAGTTGCACAAGAGAGAGAATCGAGAAAATGGCGGATTTGGATGGCATGGGGGTCACGAACGGCCGTTAAATTCATCCGTTCATTCCAGGCCAACAGCAGCGCCAAATATGCATCAAACTGTGCCAACTGCGTATCTGAAAGCGAGATATGGAAGCGGCTCGCTTCATCTGCCAGGAAACTTACATCACCTGTCATATTAACGGCTCCGTTCCAATTTTTTCAGCATAGCATCCACCACATACGTATCATATTGTTCGCCGCCAAAATGGGCGGGTGTGTAATCGACCCAATTGTGCTCCATCAAATATCTGCCACGCACATAAAGCGGTGACATAGGCGTTTCCCCCTCGTCTGAAAACAAGAGATTTTCAATACGCCGGTAAAGCGCGTTTCGTTCTTCTGGATCGGTTGCTTGCCCTGCCTGACGCATCAGTTCGTCGATATTATTACATTCCCGTCTGCTTCGGTTTTCACTGTCTGTGCAATGGAGCAGTTCTGTCACCCAATTTTGTTGATCCGGGTAAAAAGACGACCAGCCTAATTCCCAAATGTCGGGTCGGCTTTCGCCAGCATCGGCGCGGGTATTGGCTAAAAGCGTGCCAAACTGCACCTGTTCGATAATAATTTGGTCTTCCGTGCAGTCTAGTTCCTTCACCCACATATCACGGACTAACTCCGCTTGCAGCAGCGAAAGGTCAAGTGAGCTGACCATGAAGCGGAAGGGTGGCATCAGTTGGCAGCTTGTGTAACCGCTTTCAACTAACAACAGCCGCGCCAGGTCCGGATCATAATCAATGCCGACATCATCAATGGGCAGCGCCCCAATCACCCCCGGAGGCGCCAGGTGGCGCATTTTATAAGCCCGCCCGCCATACAATGCTTCTGCCAAAACGTCGCGGTCGATGGCGGCGCTGAAGGCACGACGGACTTTGGGGTCACGGAATATGCCGCTGTCAAAATTGTAGGCCAGGTAGAACATTGTTTGTCCAGTAACCAGCCGTGCTTTTGTGGGCGAACTGAGCAAGAAATCTGCCACATTGTCAGTAGGCAGCGGGCTAATGTCTAGATTTTTTGAATCCCACAATTTTGTGATGCTGTTTTCATCTTCAAAAAAATAGATGTTGACGGTATCGGCGTTGCCACCCTTTGGCAGCGGCCACCCCGGGTTCTTTTTGAGGACGGTTCGTGTATCCGATAAATTGCCGGACGTTAGCAGGAAGGGGCCGCTGGTTATGATGTTTTCTGCCAGTGTCCATTCATCTTCATATTCTGTGATGATTTCTCCGGGGACAGGGCTAAACAGCGGCATGGTGGTGAGGGTGAGGAAGTAGCCGGCTGGCTTTGTCAGGCTGAATTGGAGAGTAGTGTCGTCGAGGGCTTTGACGCCGATGGCTTCTAAATCGGCCGGTTTTACTTCGGCCAGGTTGTAAACTTGTTCACAGCCAATAATGAGGAAGAGGATGAAGGCATCAGGTGTGTTGGTTTCAGATTGGCAGACGCGGTGAACGGCCGTTACCACATCTCCTGCAACCACTGGCCGTAAAATCTCAAGATCATCGGGGCCAGATTCGGGGATTTTCAGCCAGAAAATGTCGTCTCGCAGGTTAAATGTCCACGTTTTGCCGTCATCACTGGCCTCCCAACTTTTTGCAAGTTCTGGCTCGACGCGGTTCTCTTTGATGTTGAAATTGGTGAGTCCTGTGAATAAACTTTCCACGAGATTGAGACCATTTTGGCTGGCTGCCTTTTGCGGATCAATGTCTGGATATGAGCCAACGTAGCCCACATCCAGTTCGATGGGATCACGCACTTCAGACGGGGTGGCAGTGGGCGTGACTACCCGCGTTTGCCGCACAATCTGGGTGATAACATCCAGCGGGCCAGATGATTCTGGTGTGCCATCAAGGTCTGCTTCATTTGGGCTGTCATTTTGGCAGGCAGCCAGGAGCAGAAATATAGCTAAAAACAGGAGGGCAAAACGGCCGTTTTGCTTCGTGCGTAATCGTAAAAACCAATGTTGTGTCATTGCAGATAATTCCTTCAAAAATAAATCGCGTTTCTATTATCTCAGGAATTGCCCGCATCGTCAGATTTATCTCATGCTGAACTAAAGGATTGTGATGACACCTTGTCCTCCGTCTACGTGTACACGGTCGCCTGTGCGCAGGCGCATGGTGGCATTGCCACAGCCGACCACGGCCGGAATGCCCATTTCCCGCGCTACAATCGCTGCGTGAGAAAGGGGTGCGCCAACGTCGGTGACAACGGCCGTTACCTTTGGAAAAACCGGTGTCCAGCCAATATTCGTCGTCACCGTCACTAGAATTTCACCCGGTTGAAGTTGATTACTCTCTTCAAGATTGTGTAAGACGCGCACCACGCCTTCAACAACTCCAGATGAGCCAGGAAAGCCGGTGACCCTGTTTCCGTTGGCTGCCTGTGCATCGTTTGATTTGGCGTGAGCGTCAAAAAAGTCTGAGCGGCGGTTGGGGTTTGCTGCCCAGGCGGTGGGGTGGAAACGGCCGTTAATGATGGCTGGGTAAGGTGGCAGCGCACAAAACGTTTCATATGCTTGACGACGAGCTGAAATTTCAGAAACCGCCTCCCCTTCGACAAGCTCAGGGCAAGCAGTTTGCCTGCCTGTCAATACTTCAATCAACTCCTCAATCGACAAGAAGAAAGCATCGTCGCCCAAACCAGTCAATTCACCTGCCCGCAGCACAAACCAGCGCATGAGGCTTATCGTTCGTGTAAACTCTGAGCGCACCGCCTCCCGTCCCCGGGCATAGGCGGCTGTTTCATCCAGTTGCGTTTGTAATTTGGCGGCATCTTTAGGAAAGCGCTGGGTGTAGTCTGCCCAGGCCGACTCTTTTTTCGCTTCCTGCGCCTTCAGCATCGCGGGTACATCCGTGTTTGCCAGATTGGCGATCTGTTCATCCAGCCATGTTGGGTCTTCAGTTGGCTGGGGGATCGACAATTCCATCTCGTGTGGGCCGCGATGCCCAAATTGGTGCAAATACGCTTCACGGCTCAACTCGCCATTGGCGACCCGCCACATGCCTACCAATGGTTCCAGGCTTGCTAATTGACTATCACCCACACTGACGCCAGAGAGCAGGGTAATGGCCGCTGTCTCACCAACCTGAGCTTGCAACGTGCGTCGCAGCGGTCGATACGCATTTTCGTAGCGAGAGGTGCCTACCTGTAACATACGGCTTGCCCTTCTAAAATGTGGTCTGATACCATCAAGCCATACGTTTGCCAGGTCAGAACTGGTTACCGCTGATTGAATCTGATGCCGGAACATGTCAACTTGGGCTGGATTTTGGGCGATGAAACCTGGCAGTTCCCCTATTATCTTGCGCCGCATAAGCTTAATGGGAACCAGGCGCGGCGCAACCCGGCGAATAATTTGCCAGCTTTTGAAAGGAACGGTAGGAATTTCCAGATTGTCGGGCAAATGACCAAAAAATTCCTCACTTTCCTTGTTGATGCGTTCCCGGCTGAATCCGATGGCTCTTAGCATCGAATACATGAGGCTCATGTTCATGTAAACGCGCCCCCCAATATTGCCAAACATGGGATGATTGCCAGGAAGTTCTAACGGGTTTGCTGCGTCGCCATAAATTTGAATCAGAGACCAGGTGATGGGCGTCATCACATCCGGGAATGCTTCGCCCAAGTTGGAATTTGTCCAGAGGTAGTCGCCTTGCAAGCTGTCGTTAAACGCGCCTGTGACGGGATTGTAGCCTTGCATGGTGGTGATGGGACGGGATTGCAGCAAGAACAGGTGTCCATCTGCCACCGCCCATTCAATATCCTGGGGATTCTCGAACTGCTCGGCTAATTGGTCGGCCATCTTGAACAATTTTTTAGCATACTGCTTCATGGCTGGTGTCCCCTCATATTTCCCAGACGGCCGTTCTATTCTAAATTCTTCTGCGTCTGCTTCCCCCGACACAAGCTGCTCGCCCAGCCCCTGTACAAAATTGCCCACCAAATAAGTGTGACTGCCTGTCAGCGGATCCGCCGTGAACAAGACGCCCGCCAGATCAGCCTGAACCATCTTCTGCACAACCACTGCGATTGACGATTTCTGATTGACGAATGACGAGTGGGTGACAGCTTCACGGTAGGCGGTGACACGCTGGCTGAATTGGGAGTCG
>JACSSI010000462.1 GCA_014879345.1 Anaerolineae bacterium
GCGGGTGGCTCGGATCGATTTGGGGGCGTGGTGGGAACGGCCGTTGTCAAAGCATTTGATCTCACCATTGCCCACACCGGTCTCACCGAAAAATATGCGGCGATGCATGGTCTGGAAGCAGAAAGTGTCCTCATCAAAGCCTCGTCACGCGCCCACTATATGCCGGGCAGTGAACCCATTCACCTCAAACTGGTGTATGAGAAAAGTTCCCAGCGGGTGCTGGGCGCACAGATGATCGGCAAAGACGGCGTTGCCAAGCGCATTGATGTGGTAGCTGCTGGCTTGAAAAACGCCTGGACGCTCAAAGAGTTTGCCAGCCTCGATTTGGCGTATGCGCCGCCGTTTGCACCCGTCTGGGATCCGATTCTGGTGGCGGCTAATGTGGCCTTAAAGAAATGATTTTTTATAACCGCGGAGGCGCGGAGGGCGCAGAGGAAAAAAGAAAAATCTCCGCGTTCTCCGCGCCTCTGCGGTAAATAATTTAACTATCCAGGTAGAGCCGTAGCCTGAGCTTGTCGAAGGCGAAGGCGGGTGGCACGAATCGCTTTGGCTTCGACAGGCTCAGCCGCCGCTGCACATAGATTTTGATAAATACCTGAATAGTCACAATATTTTAAAGGCTTTTCCTATGTTTAACGCATCCTCGAAACGATTCGCTACCAAAGTGCCAGGCACGATTGATTTGGAAATTTCTGATCCGGTGTTGATGCTCAATGAGGTCGCCAAGCGGTATGAAACGGCGGAGCGCGTGCTCATGGAGTATGTGGACAATGCGCTGGATGATGCCGAGGTGCTGTTCCGCGAAAACGGGAATGCCTACCCCTACCCCATTCGCATCGACATCACCATTAACCGAGCCAATCGTGCCGTGATCATTCAGGATAACTGCCGAGGCATGACGCGGGAAACGCTGGAGCGGGTGGTGCGCAATATCGGGGAATCACAGAAGCGCGGACAGACATGGGTAAACGGCCGTTTTGGTTTTGGTGTACACGCCTTCAGAGCAGCAGCCGAGTCAGTCAGCTTCCAAAGCAAGCATGAACTTGGCTCCAACCACACCCTGACCCTCCAACGTGACCAACATCGCGGCATCAAAGAAGCCAAACGGCTCGATGCGCCCTTCCCCACCGAAAGTGGCACAGGCACGGTTGTGACCGTTGCCGGTTTTGAAGCAGATTGGTTTTCTCCGGTCACAGTCGATTCCGTTAGAGCCGAAATCGAGCATCATTTTGAACGGCTCATTGCCCGACGAAACCTTCAGATTACCGTCCACGAAGCGGGGCAAGCCACACAAGTTTGTACCGCCATTGATTATGCTGCCATTGAAGGGGCTGCCATTCAAGAACAGCTTCATCTCACATACAAAGACGAAGAGTATCCGGTGACGATTTATTGCAAAATTGCCGCCGATGCTTCTGTGAAGCGTCCCGTCAGCTTCTTTGCCCGGGATCGGCGCATTGGAGATGTGGTGGAAATCAAGTCATTTATGCGCAAGTCTGTGTTTAAGACGAGTGTCTGGAGCCACCCCAATTTGATGGGCTACATTGAGGTGGGTAATTTGGTGCAGCCCATCATTAACCGTGATGACTTTGTGCGCACATACAGCCGCACACTGCTTTATGAGGCACTTTTGCCGGTTGAGGCGGAAATAAAGCAGCAGTTACAAGGCGTGAACCAGCAGCAGAAGGAACAAACGTTTGATCAGTTTGAGCAGGTGGTGCAGCGGGCGCTGGCTGAGGTGGTGACTGATTCGGGATTGGCGGTAGTGTTGGTAGCAGATGGGGAAGGGAGACGGGTGCTGGTGGAAAACGGCCGTTTAGCCATCAACACCGCCCATCCAGATTTCCAGGAAAGACTGCGCACCACCCGCCAGGGCAACCCCCGCCCTTCTGATCGCCTGAATGCCTACCTGGCTGGCATCCTCTCCATTTATGGCGTTCACAGATTACCTGGAAGAAATGAAAATTTAAGTGCCGATACGCAGCTTGATATGCAAATCGAAATGATGTTGGCGCTAGAAACGCAGTTGCGCCACCTCCAAAATAAATCGTTTAAAGATTAGTTCGCCATTTTCTGGCGGTAAATGGCAGGCGTCATTTTGGTATATTTTTGGAAATGCCGGTAAAAGTTGGTGGTATTAGGGTAGCCCACCATTTCTGCAACCGTAGACACGCTCTGATCTGTTGTCTGTAACAACTTCATCGCGTTATCCATGCGTAATGCCGTCAGATACTTGACATAACTGGTTCCTGTGCGGGCTTTGAACTGTGAACTCAAATGTGATTGGCTCAGGTTCACCTCATCGGCAACTTCCTGCAATGATATATCTGAACGGTGATAGTTCTCCTGAATATACTGGATGGCAATCTGGACTGAATCCTGTTGCTGTGAACTATCTTGAACAAGTGTCATCATTTCAGCCAAACTATTCAGCGTCCAGGCGCGAATATCTGACCCCGTTTTCCAGGAAGAGAGCGCACGTACTTGCTGATGCAATAAACGTAAAACTTCCTGTTCACCTGTGCCGCTGCCAATGACACCCCAAGCCACCAATGTCACAAGTTCGGCACAATGATTCCGCATGGCATCTGGTTCGGTGTAGTAATGTTGTGAGAGATAATCAACAATTTCGTTGATAAGCTGTTGTGCCTCCTGCTTCCGATTTGTTTCAACAACCTGCATGAGTTCATGTTCTTTTTGCACCAAATAGTGCGAACTGTTATCTCCTTGTGGTTGTTCCGCTTGAATATCACTCAAATCGACAACTTTATTGCCTTGCAAACGGCTGTGGTAACGTCGGGCTAGATTTGCCTCTGCATACGATAGGGGAATAGATTCGTAGCCCATATAGCGCTTGCCGATGCCAATAGTGACAGTGAACGGCAGTTGTTCGGCAATGGTTTGGCGTAGTTGGTCGCAGAAAGCGCGTATCTGTGTCGGGGTTGCCATAGACTGCTCAGTGGAAACAATAGCAACCACGCGACCCGGATTGCTGTAACCCACCAAAGCTCTATGGGGATCAGGCAGTTGGCTGCGAATCAATTGGGTCAGTTTTGTATAGATTTGCTGCGAAGTGGCCGGGGTATGTTCTTGTATCAATTGGTCAAAATTGTCTATTTTGGTGACAAAAACAGCAGGCCAAACCAGGCGTTTACCCAAATAGGCGAGGCTTTCGTCAACAGTTGAGCCTTCTGGATTGATGCCCCGGACAAGATTTTCAACCAAATTGGTTTCAATCACGGGCATTGTTTTTTGCAAAGAACCTTTGACGATTTCAACGGTACGCATATCGCGTTGTTCTTCTTGAATTTCCTGCCGGATTTCTGCCAGGAGCTGTAATATTTTTTGGGGACGAACCGGTTTTAAGATGTAATCACGAGCGCCCAGTTTAAGCGCTTTTTGCGCGTATGAAAATTCGTTATAAGCGGTGAGTATTACAATTTTGACATCTGGTTGTTCTTGCTGAATGATGCTGGTGGCTTGCAGACCAGTTAAACCGGGCATTTTAATGTCCATCAGGATGATGTCTGGTTTGTGGGTGCGGGCCAGGGCGACAGCTTCTTCACCGTTGGCGGCTTCCAGGACTGGTGAGAATATGCCGCCATCTTGCTGGGAGATGATGCGTGTTAGCGCAGACCGAATGATCGGCATGTCATCAACAATTAAAATGCTTGTCATGATTTTCTATTTGTGTAGAGGGGTCAAAAGATTATTTTTATTGTGCAAAAGGATGGGTTTGCTTATTTGCAGAGCTGCTGGTTTGATTTGGTTATTTAGTTTGGGGGAAATCACGGTGTTCCGGCCAGAATTTGTATTAAATTCATCTTCGTATTCAGAATTGAAGGCAATATTTAATTGGATGCAGGTTCCTTCATTCTCGGCACAGTCCACGTGGAAGGTGAAGCGACTGCCGTATTCACTTTGCAAGCGTTGGAATACATTTTGTATGCCAAGTGATTGCCCGTTTTTTGCAAACGTGCCTGTTTTGAGGGTTTTGACCACCTCAGTGGGCATGCCGACGCCATTGTCATTGACTTCCAGGGTTAAACGGCCGTTTTCCTGATAAGCCTTCACCGCTATGGTCACAGGCCGGGTCAATGGTTCAGCCCCATGAATAACGGCATTTTCTACCAAAGGTTGCAGCACCATACATGGGATTTCAAACTGGGCTAATTCTGGCTCTAAGTTGATTTTGCAGATGAGTCGATCACCAAAACGAATCTTTTGCATGGCTAAATATTGGTTAATCATTTCCATCTCTTCGGCCAATTCCACCATAGAAGACATGTTGCGCAAACTGTAGCGCAAGAGATCGCTGAGTGTATAGGCAATCTCTTCCGTGCGCGGCGCTCCTTCTTCCAAAGCTGTGTAACCAAGTAAAGTTAAGGAGTTGAATAAAAAGTGGGGATTGATTTGTGCTTTGAGTGCTTTTAGCTGTGTTTCTTGCAACGCTGTTTGTAAGGCAACTCTTTCTTGAGCTTCTGCCAATAACTGGGCTTGCGCCAGATTAACGGCTCCGTTTTGGATAATGTTATTGGCGGTAAGTGATAACATTTCGACAGCCGCTTCAAAACGCTCTCGTGAAAGCGGTTCTATTTTTCTGACTTCTTCTTCAAATTCTTCTTTTGGCAGGCCAAGGGGGAGGTTTCGAGCGACAACGTCTTGTATAAATTCTTCCCGATCTTCTGTAGGGATGACCTGTCCGCAGAGAATGCAGCCAGCATATTGACCATCAATAATGATGGGTGCAGCGGCGTCTAATAAACCGCCGGCGC
>JACSSI010000463.1 GCA_014879345.1 Anaerolineae bacterium
ATTTTCAAAGGGGTCTTCCAGTTCAATTTCTTTGGCAACGGTAACACCGTCATGGGTGATGGTGGGGGCACCAAATTTTTTGTCGATGGCGACGTTACGGCCTTTGGGGCCAAGGGTGGTGGATACAGCATTTGCTACGGTATCGATGCCGGTCTTCAATTTGCGCCGCGCATCTTCGGAAAAAATTAGTTGTTTAGCCATTGTTTAGGGTTCTCCTTAAATGATGTCTCAGGCTTGTGGCTGGTTCCTACGATAAGAATTATCAACGATATTTTTTATCAACCAGTGCCACACAGGGTACAGTCTCCAGACTGCCCAAGCGTAAGGTGTTTATTACTCGATAATCGCGAGAATGTCTGATTCTTTGAGGATGAGCAGTTTTTTGCCGTCCATTTTTACTTCTGTGCCACCATATTTGGCGTACAGAACGACGTCGCCGACAGCCACATCCATAGCAATACGATTGCCATCGTCATCACGGCGGCCGGGGCCGGCAGCTAATACGACGCCTTCTTGTGGCTTTTCTTTGGCAGTTTCCGGCAAAACTAAACCGGAGGGCAGGGTTTCTTCACGTTCTTTTGGCTCGACAACCAGACGGTCGGCAAGCGGCTTTAAATTCAGGGACATGTATATCTCCTTTTCGCTTTGATATAGTATTTAAATTTTCAAGTAACTTCTAGGGATTTAGCACTCGCAACGTGAGAGTGCTAATCTTGATAAACGACATTCTAGCATAGATTAAGTGCTTGTCAAGATGATTTTAGCAGTCATCCGGGTGGAGTGCTAAAGTATAATGTGATTCTAACGGAAGCTGTGGCTTAAGGTTTTAGTAACCAGTTTCTAGTGTGCACTCGCTCTGAATACTGAGTACTGAAAACTGCTGCTAGGGGTTCACTTCCAAGGCGGCGCGGCGACATTCTTCGATGCTGGCAGCGGCATCTTCTCGCCATGCGGAACTGACGGCGATGACTTGTTCAAAGTAGGGGACGGCTTTGGGACAGTTGTCGAAGGAATCACGAATGTAGGCGTTGCCCAACATAAGGAAGAAGCGTGAATTCAGGTCAGTGGCCTGACCATATAAGGACACGGCATGTTCTAGGGCTACTACAGCATTCGGGTATTTGAATTGGCGGAAATAGGCTTCGCCTAAACGGCCTTGGGCACGCGCCACGTTGGGGTTTAAACGCACAGATTCCAGAGCATTTTCTTCGGCCAGGGGGTCTTGCCCCAGTTGGATGTACATGTACGCCAGGCCATCGTAGGCAGCGGCGTTATTGGGGTTTGCCTTTATGGCATCATCAAAATAGGTGATAGCTTCGGGAATGTTACCTGTGCCGAAAAAGTTGTAGGCGAGTCCAATGAGAAGATTGGCATTGGTTGGATCTGCATTGAGGCCAATAAAGTAGTTGTCACGGGCGGCTTCATAATACCCTTGATAATCGAGGACGGTAGCCATGTAGTAACGTGCTATCGGGTTCTCCGGGTCTACGGTGACAGCCAGGTCAGCCATTTCTTGAGCGACGGTATAGTTTTCTGGTTCGCCTGGAAGTACCCAGCCGGCAGCGGCATAGGCGTAGGCTGTGGCGTTTTCCGGGTTGATGTCGATGGCTTTGTCGGCGGCTTGACGAGCTTGGGCATATTGCAAGTTTGCGCCGGGGGGGTCGCCGAGGTCGTAGAGGCGGTCGCCGTTGGCGATATGGGCGGCAGCAACGGCCGTCCATACAGAATCGTTTTCAGGGGCGAGTATGCTGGCTTGCTCGGCTACTTCTAGCGCCCGTTCTGGCTGCCCTGTTTTCACGAGCAGGTTGATGAGGTCAATGAAAAATTGTGGTTTGGTGGCATCTAAACGGACGGCGTTTTCATAATATTCGATGGCCGGTATATATTCGCCGTCATCCTGGCTTAGTTTAGCTAGCATAGCAAATTCTGTGGCGGAGCGGGTCGGCTCTGGTGTAGGGGTGGGGATGATAACATTGCGTACTTCATCACGATTGGAAATGACGAAGATGCCGACAGCGATGCCAAACAGCACAAAGATGACCAGTAAGCAAGACGGCCCTTGACGGGGATAACGTGGATCTGTTCGTTTGATGATCATAGCAGACAGGTAAAAGCCGACGAACTGTGTCGGCATGAGATGGGGCGATCATAGCACCAGGTGTGAGCGCGTCAAGGATACGCGGTTGGCTCTTATGGTGGGTTTATGATTTTGTGTAGAACGTGGTTACAGTTTATGACGCAGACGCCAGATGAGGCCGACGGGGTAGCCTAACATTTTAGCCACATCACCTACCAGGCGGATGATGGGAATGAGGGCAAAGGCGCGGGCACGGGAAGGTGGTCGCCAGCCCCAGGTGCTGTCCCATAGACGTTCGGCGGGGCGGCGGGAGTAGACACCTGTGCCGAGCAAAAGCAGCAGCCAGCCTGACCGTTTTTCGTGCCAAATGAGGCGCAGGATGAAGGGCAGGGCAAACAGGTAGGTGAGGTAGCGGATGGCGTGGCGTTTGCCCCATAGGTTGGCTTTGCCGTCGCCGCGGGCGTAGAAATAGTATTGTTTGAAGAAGGAGCGCAGGCTGCCACGGGGGCGGAAATAGGCAACGGCCGTTTCCGCAAAAGCAAACGCGCCATTCTTCTCGCGCAAAGCCATGTCAAAAACCAAATCTTCACTGTAGTCGAGCCATTCAGGGTAGCCGCCCACTTCTGCCCACGCTTCTTTGAGAAAGGCGACAGAGCGGCTGGAGGGGAGGAATGTCTCGGGATCGATATCTTGACGGGTGGGCAGGACAGTGGCGCTCATGACGACTTCAAAATCGGTGTAGGGGTCTGGCTCAAACCAGCCGCTGACGACTCGTTTTCCTTCTTCACGGATGGGGTGTGTGAGGTCTTCGAGCCAGTAGGGGGAGAGCACCACGCCAGCGTCGGTGGCGGCGATGATGGGGCCTTGGGCGGCGGCGATGGCACGGTTTCGCCCTTCGCTGATGTTGGCACCTGGGGTCACAATGACGTGAAGGGGCAGCCATTCTTTGTACTCGGCCAGGATTTCCAGGGTGTTGTCGGTAGAGCCGCCGTCGCAGATGACGATTTCGTCGGGCAGGATGGATTGTTGGATGAGGGAGTCTAATAACGGCCGTATGGCGTCGCCCTCGTTTTTGACTGTGCTGATTACAGAAATTTTCATAGGAGCTTTTTAATAGTTAATCGTTGAATGTGTGAATTGTTGATTTGTTAATGGATATGTTTTTGCTTATCTCGTTAACAATTTATTGTGCAACAATTCGCCAATTAGTTGATTTTTATGACGCAGTGCGTTGTAAATTGTACTATAAATTATAAACAATGGCATGGAACCTGCTGCATATAACCTAAACCCCAACGATGCGCCTGCGTTGCAGGTGTTTTTTACGTTTGCCCGTGCTAGAATCGAGCCGCTATGAAAGATTTAACTATTGTTGTGCCTGTGTATAACGAAGTTGAGAATGTGCGTCCGTTGATGGATGAGATAACGGCCGCTTTGGCTGACCAGAATTGGGACTATGAAGTCCTGTTTGTGGATGATGGCAGTAAAGATGGCAGCTTTGACTTGTTGCAAGCGATGTCGATGGAGAATCCGCGCATTGTCGTGGTACGCTTTCGACGCAATCATGGTCAAACAGCAGGCTTTGCTGCTGGTTTTGACTATGCCGAAGGGCGGCGCATTCTGACGATGGATGCGGATCGCCAAAATGATCCGGCGGATATTCCGCAGTTGATGGCAAAGATGGATGAGGGATATGATGTGGTCAATGGCTGGCGGCAGAATCGCCAGGATGCGTTTTTGATGCGCAAGGTGCCATCTTATATTGCCAATCGGCTTATTGCCAGATTGTCTGATGTGCCGCTGAAGGATCGGGGCTGCTCACTGCGTCTGTTTAAGGCGGAGGTGGTGGAAGAATTGCATTTGTATGGCGAACTGCACCGTTTTATCCCTGAGATGGTGAATTTTGCTGGTTTTACGATGGCAGAAGTGCCAGTCAACCATCGCCCACGTGTGGCAGGGCAAGCGAAGTATGGCATTTCGCGCACATTTCGTGTGATTGTTGATTTGATGACGATTCTGTTTTTGCGCAAGTATATGGATCGGCCGATGCACTTTTTTGGTTTGATTGGCATTCCGATGGGTGTGGTTGGCGGTTTGATGATGGCGTATCTTTTGTTCTTGAAGCTGTGGGCGGGATTAACCGGTGGTATGGCTGGTTTTCAGGCGATGCAGATTGGGGAACGGCCGTTATTAACCCTCAGCGTCTTGCTCATCATTTTAGGGGTGCAGTTTTTGGTGATGGGCTTGCTGGCGGAACTGGTGACCCGCACTTACTTTGAAACGCAGGACAAGTCTGTCTATTACGTGCAGCAGGTGGTGGGGCGTCAGTCGCAGAAACCACCTGTGCATGAGTCATAACTTTTGATTTAACCGCGGAGAGCGCGGAGGGCGCGGAGAAGAATCTGCGAAATCTGCGAAATCTGCGGTTTGTTTTTTATGGAAGCCGTGAAGAACTCACAATCTGAGAAGCGACGCACTTTTAGAAGTCCGTCGCTTTTGTTGTTTATGATCGTGCCGCTGTTGTCGCTGGTGGCGATTCAGCCGATTTTGACGGGGATTTTGCCCTGGCGCGGGGATGGGCTGCTGCATCTGGTACGGCTGGCGGCGTTGGAACGGGCAGTGCGGGCGGGGGTGCTTTTTCCCCGGTGGTCACCGGATTTGGGG
>JACSSI010000464.1 GCA_014879345.1 Anaerolineae bacterium
TAATGCCAATTCGTATTGGCAAGACTTTTGTAGTCTGCTTTGTTACACAAAAACTAACCGCACCCTTGGGGCATCAACTATCCACCAAAGTTTACAGGATGTTATAATGAGGGTCGAATTTACTGATATACATCTAATTGAGGGGACAATGACCAATCATCACGAAGAACAACACCTGACCAATGCTTTATGGAAAATTTATCGGCGGCCAGAACGGCCGTTACCCTGGGCCAAAAATAACGGCAATCTACCCTGGAATGACCCAGACTTCTCGGCACGAATGCTGCGCGAACATCTGGATCAATCACACGGCGCCGCCTCCCGCACCGACCCTGAACGCGCGGCACAATTGGACTGGCTGTGGCAAAAACTAGCACTGCAATCAGGCAGCACCGTCTACGATTTGACCTGCGGCCCTGGTCTGTATGCCGTGCCATTGGCACAACGCGGCTGTCAGGTGACGGGCGTCGATTTTGGGCCAGCTTCGGTGCGCTATGCCCGTGAACTTGCTGCCCAAAAAAGCGTGTCAGCCTCCTGCGAAATCATCGAGCAAGACATCTGCGACGCCGATTATGCTGGCGCTGATTTTGACGCGGCGCTGTTCCTCTACGGTCAACTTGCCGTCTTCCCACGCGAGGAAGCCCAGCAGTTACTTAAAAATGTGGCCGATGCTTTGGGGGAAAACGGCCGTTTAGTCATCGAATTACTCAATCAAGAGCGCGTAGACACAAAAAACTCAACCTGGTGGTACACCGACGATACCGGCTTGTGGGGTGACGCCCCCTTCCTCCACCTCGGCGAACGCTTCTGGAACGCCGATGAAAAACGCTCCACCGAACGCTTCCACATCCTCCACCTGGAAACAGGCCAACTCGATGAAATCATCCTCAGCGACCAAACCTACGCCATCGAAGAGATGACCGCCATGCTCAAAACGGCCGGCTTCAGCACCGTCACCGCCTACAAAGCATGGGATGGCTTACCCGTCTATGATGCCGAAGAATGGGTGGTTTATGTGGCTGAAAAAGCGAGAGGTTAGAGCGAGAGATAGAGATAGAGGGTAGAGATAGAGATAGAGTGAACTAAACACTGTCCACTGTCCACTGTCCACTACTCCTACTCACGGTTAAGGCTGCCTAGAAAACCTAAAAACAAGCCAATCGCCAGGCCGATCATGCCGAAGCCGAGTTGTTTTGCCTTTTGGCGAGCAGGGGAATCGCCTCGTTCGGGCAGGTACAGCGGTTCTGGCAGGTAAGCAGGCAGCATCTCTAGTTCTGGCGCAGGTTGATGGTTGTTCACCCGTTCGCGGCGAATGGCAACGGCATGACTGGCTGGCACAACTTTTGAGCCGTAGCGATTGGCATATATCTGCGTAAACTCCGCCCCGTAAAAGAAAATTTGCGCCGAATAATAAATCCACAACAGCATAACGATGAGCGACCCGGCCGCACCATACGCCGAAGCCGCACTGCTCCGACTGAGATAGAAGCTGATGGCGTAGTTACCAATGGCAAAGAGAACGGCCGTTACCACAGCCCCCAACCACACATCCCGCCACGCCACTTTGGCATCTGGCAGCGCCTTTAACACAATAGCAAATGCAGTCACCGGCACGATCCAGGAGAGCACAAAACTGAGCAGCGCATTGTCAAAATGGACAGAAAATTGCGGAAACCATCTCACCAGATATTGATCCAACGTGCTCATAATGGTGTTCAAAACAAAAGCCGCCACAAAAAGAAAGCCAACCCCCAACACCATCAATGCCGCCAGACCCCGTGTCTTAATAAAATAGATAACGCCATGCAGCCCGGTTGGTAGTTCTGGCTCTACGCCCCAAATGGTGTTGAGCGCTCGTTTGAGGTGGTTAAAAACGCCAGTTGCACCCCAGAGCAAAATAATGGTGCTGATAACGGTTGCCAAAACGGTGGATGTGTTGCGCACAGCGCCATCCAGAATTTGGGCGACCATTTCAGCAATTTGCGGCTCAAAACTTTTACTGGCATACGTTAGAATCATCTCTTGCACATTGGATTCGCGTAAAATCCGTTTGGCAATTGCCACGCCAAGCACCAGCAATGGCGCCAGCGAAAACACAGTGTAATAAGCCAATGCCGCCGCAAACATAGAGGCTTTGTCTTCCGACCACCGTATGGCGGCATCCCGTAACAGTTCAAAAATCGCTTTTATGATCTTCATAGTTCATATGCCTGATGACACTTTTTAAATGATGCTCATTTTTATGCTTGGTGATTGTATTGCGAGTGGGAAATCTGGCAAACGGCCGTTTTCTCCATAAAAAAAGCCCCGTTCTCAAGGTAAAGAACAGGGCTGTCTATGTGTCACCGTTTCCTGGGCAGGCAGCTACCCCAACAAATCCGCCAGGGCTGACTGGGGATCAGGAAAATCAAAGGTAAACCCGGCCGCCAACAAACGCTCAGGCACAGCAAAACGGCCGTTTAACACCAAATCCGCGACTTCCCCCAACACCAACTTCACAGCAAAAGCAGGCGCAGGCACAAACGAAGGCCGCCCCATCACCTGCCCCAGCACCTTGCTAAAATCTTTGTACGACACCGGTTCCGGCGCACACAAATTATACGGCCCCTGCGCCGCCGTCTGCGCCAGCAAGAAACGGATCGCCCGCACAGCATCCTGAATATGAATCCACGAGAAGCCTTGTTTGCCGCTGCCCACCGGTCCACCGGCAAAAAACTTAAACGGTAGCATCATCGTATCTAGCGTGCCGCCATCCTTGTCTAAAACAACGCCGGTACGAACAATCACATGGCGCACACCCATTTGCGCCACAGCGGCTGTCGATTCCTCCCAGGGAACCGTCACATTTGCCAAAAAACCATCTTTCCCTGGCGGAGATGCCTCCGTGACGACCCCCTCCGGCACGTTGCCATAATAGTCAACGCCTGAGGATTGAATGACAAGTTTCGGCTTGTCTTGTGCCGCTGTCACCGCTTCAACCACAGCGTTACCTGCATCCAACCGACTGTTGAGGATGCGTTCTTTGCGTGCTGGTGTCCAACGGTCGGGCAGTGTGCCGGAGCCACCAATGTTTTCACCCGCCAGATTGATGATGGCGTCTGCGCCGTCCACGAGATGTCCCCAGGAAACGGCCGTTTTCCCATCCCATTTTTCCGCACGCACCCCATCGGGCAAAGGCTTGCCCGCCGGATTACGACTGAGCACAATCACCTCATTCCCATCCGCCGCCAAACTTTTTGATAATTCTATGCCAATGAAACCCGTGCCACCGGTAATAATCACACGCATCATCACACCCTTGCCAACCATTCACTCACAGGACCAGTCAAATGCTTTTGAGCTGCCTGCTTATACGCCTTCAAGTAAGGGGTCATCGCATCCTCCGGCATCCGGTAATGAAAATTGACCAACAATCCTTGAATCCATTCGATATTGGCAGCCAACAAACCCATATCGCCTAAAGTCAATGCGGCTATGATGTTGTCGCCTAAATCACGGTTGGCATTCTTGAGGTATTGCAAGGGAATCCCTACATCAGCCAAAGCAACTATCACCTGCGCATCAATAGCCGCGCGGCTGCTGATGAACTGATCCAGCGCTTGCAAATAATCCGCTGTCGCCAAAGCCACTGCTGGAGATGGTCTGCCCAGATTTACTACCTGCTCCACCGACTGCGGCGCAGTGTGTAAGTCGTTGCCCAGAAAATATCCAGGGATATGTTTAACGGTTTCAGGTATCGCTGTAAATACGCCGCCACCAAATGCCAACGGCAAGCCTTTTTCTTGAGCGAATGTCGCCACTGCCAACAACTTACCCGCTGTGTACAAGGTTTGGGCAGTCACAATCAATACCACTGGCTGAACAGTGTCAACGGCCGTTTCCAATCGATCAACGGGTACATTTGCCCCCAGATACACCACATCCCAGCCCCGATGGCGCAGGAGCAAGGTGAGCAAAAGCGTACTAAATGTGTGTTGTTCTTCTGGCGCACAGGCTATGAGTAAACGGCCGTTTTTCGTCGGCGACGGCGCAGCATTCAACAACGCTTCCAATTGGCGCACCGCTTGCGCAGAGGCAAAATGCTCCTGTTGCACAGAAATACGCCCTTCATACCAACCATTGCCCACTTCCACCAGACCTTTTTGCAACAATTCAAAACAAACCAATTGCGTAGGAAATAGTGCAAATGCTTGAGACAACGTTTGTTTCGCCCGTATTTCATCAAACTGTAAACATGCCTCAATCCATAAATGGCGCAGTTCTGAAACAGTTTCCCCCTCAATAATAATATTTCCCGTCTCGACCTGTTCAAATGAAGACAGCGGTGATTCTCCCTCCTCTTCCAACTTGTTCCACATATCTACAGCACGGCTAATGCTCAAGCCCTCCTCTTGCCGTGCTAACAGCCACTTCAGCATGTCAATGTCATGCTGAGAATAGAGTCGATGACCGCCTGAGGTGCGCTGTGGTTGGGGTAAACCATACCGCCGTTCCCAGGCACGCAACGTGTCCGGTTTAATACCTGTTTCTTGGACAACTGCTTTTAAATTAAACGTGGGAGTGGTATCTGGATTAGACAAAATCTACCTCGATTTATGTTGAGATTTAAATTAACTTTCTAGACGAATGTTGGACAACATTATCTTAGCACAATTGTTTAGGTTTTGTCCATATTTTTACGAAATTCACATTTCCTTCGTAAATGGGAGCGCGGACAGCTTGTCCGCCCATCGC
>JACSSI010000465.1 GCA_014879345.1 Anaerolineae bacterium
TGCCAAACGAAGTAAGCTCGCTGGTACTTCTGCAAGACTAGAGCCAAAACCGCCTGCCTTGTCAATACCCCCACGAAGCATTAATGTGCCAGAAACCTGTAGTCCCGCACTTAATAAAACTAATAGCCACCCTACAGAGGTCATGATGGATCCTCTTGTCGCTCACGAATGTCACCAATTACCTTTGCCGGAACACCGGCTACTATCGCGTAATCTGGAACATCACGGGTGACGACAGCACCTGCACCAACAAGCGCATGTTTTCCAATAGTCACACCACAAACAATGGTTGAATTGGCACCAATGTTTGCCCCTTCTCTGACAATAGTTGGAATTATTTGCCAATCGTCATTACCCAAAAGAGAGCCATCTTGCTTGACTGCCATCGGATACTTATCATTGGTAAAGCAAACATGAGGGCCAATAAAAACACCATCGCCAATTGTGACCCCCTCAGGAATAAATGCGAAGGCTTGAATTTTCACATTCTTCCCAATCTTGACAGTTTTTCGAATTTCCACAAAAGCACCCAGTTTACTGCCATCGCCAATCTCACAACCATATAAATTAACCAGGTCTGGCTGATAGATCATTACATTTTCACCCAATTGAACATCTGAAGCTATCATATTTGTCTCCACTAATTATTGATTTTGGTTAATGTGGCTTATTAACCACTTTCACAAAGCTATTACCTCAAAATCTTGTAAAAACAAGACTAAATATTTGGTTTGATCATGTTTTATGGAGCATCATTCATCTTCCTCAGTATTTACGTATACGTTTGACTAGAAAGACGCCTCCAATTAATATGACCACTGGTATCGTTGCCAAAATCAACACTACAGGCAAAGATGGCGTTTCTGTTAAAGGAGGACTTGCTTCCTGAAAAGAGGCTTCTGTATCAGAAAGAGGTTCTGTTATTTCTGTAGGGACAGGTAACTGTGTCGGTGTTGGTTCAACGGTAGGTGTCACTTCAAACTGGGGGAGCGTCTCGTTTTCTTGAAAATCAATCTGGCGATTTGTGACAAAATGGGAACTAATAAAACCATCGACTGAGTCAACTGTGTCTAATTCCTTGTCGACTATAAACGTTGCAAAGAGTTCGTTTTCTAAAAAAGATGTTGCGGCAATCCCATTTAGAGAGATGCCTTCTTGTTTATTAGCCAGTGAATAACTTTTAATGGTATCCCATATTCCGTCACGCCAAGAACGGTCTTGTAAAACTATCTCTTCATCTTGAACAAACATCTGTAACAGGTGAGCCTGCTCAAAATCATCAACGGTGAGGTTGGGTTGGGATGTGAGTTCTTCACTATTTAAAACGATATTAGGCCTGTCCCAAGTTAGACCATTATCGATAGATTGTGTCGCAAATTGCCGTAGTTGATCACCATCATTCTGTTGCCAGACAATAAGCAATACATGATTAGCTAAACTAACAATGTCGCTCCACAAAATATTACCTTCTGCTATGGAAATGGGTTCAGACCAAGTTTCGCCGCCATCCAGGGAGGATAAGTAGTGCAAGGAAATTGATTCTGGCTCTGGTTTTAGCTCAGAGCGGGTCATAATTATGTGAAAATCTTGATTTTCGGTTCGCACGATATGTGGTTCGTTCACCATTTCCCAACCAGCTTCAGCAGCGTCAAAAATCAGGTTAGGCACTAATTCTGCCCCGTTAAGTTCTTGAAAATATATACCCCTGCTTTCATTTAAAGGCTTGGCAAACACTATACCTATGTGTCCAGACTCATCGCTATATATTTCTGGGAAATCTATGACCATTTCTCCTTTAGAGAAATTTTGTAGTGCTGACCAATCTGCTGGAAAAAGAACGCGTTGTTCATCAACTTCACGATAAAAATACTCGTTTGTTTCTGTATTGCGCCACATGAGGAAAATCAGACCATTTCCATCAATCAAACCTTGTAAATGATCCACGTTTGGTATATCTAAATGAAGCAACGGTACTGGACGTGTCCAAGACTCGCCATTCCATTGTGAATAATAAATCTTGGCATTTTCATCAAGTTCGCTGACACCAAGCCAAAACGAATGTAACAAACCATCCGACCCTGGCAACAAAACTGGAGAATTGAGTCGATCTTCAGAAGATTCAAATAACGGTTCTGGTTTCTGCCAAATTAGTTCCTCTTGAGGTGGAAACCATGTTGAGTTGTCACCTAACGGCCGTTCTAATACCCATACATCATTAACCGCTCCTGAACCACAGCCCGTTACAACCAGTTGATTATCACGAATAACGGCCGTTTGCTGGCAATCCAACTTGACTTGACGATGTGTAATAGGATCAACAAATCTGGTTAATGGGGGTTGGAGCTCCGGTTTGCTCCATTCCACGCCATTCCATGCTTGCAAAAAAGCCTGTTCATTGAGGAAAGAAAGCAACAAAAGCAAGCCATCCTCATTTGAAAATAACTCATATTTTTCTGGGCAGTTCAATTGCTCAGATGGAACAATCTCAGGCACTTCCCAAGTTACGCCACCATCTGCAGACCATTGATGATATTGTTCGCAATTTGTTTCGTGACCGGCTAACCAAATTAAATGAACTTCTTCCCCCATCGTCATTACTGAAATTTTTGAAGGGCCTGATGATAAATCCCCATCTTCAGCCCTTCGCTCGTCAATAATATTTGGGCCATCCCAATTAATACCGCCATTGTCAGAATAAAAAGTAGAAACTTGTTCAATGGGGCGGTTATCAGCAGCAGTAAAAATATGAACGCCACTAATAACATTTGAAATTGATTCCGAACTTGTAACAGTAACCGTCTCGGTGATTTGAGGCGAGGGTGTCCCTAAGGTCATGACAGCTAAATCAATATTGGCATCATTAGGACTTAAAGCTCGATAATACGCAGACTGGTAAAGGGGTACAGCCGGAGACCAAATGAAGTCCTGTCCATTCATATTTCTATAATAGACTCCAGCATACGCATCTGAATTTTCAATATCTCTGATATAACTCAAATGAATATTGTTTTCATTATCGACAGCAACGGAAAAATCCACAGCCGAAGTGGCTACTTGTTGAATCTCGCCCCAACTGACAAAATCTGTAAACAAATCAGCAGGGACACTGCTGTAATACAAACCGTTTTTCTCACCCAACCAGAAAGCATGAATACGTCCATTCGCATCTGCATACAAACGTGGATTATATAATGGTGCTGCGGCGCTTACCGATAGATTATTGCCAAATGGCAGGTTAACCGCAATTGGTTGGCGCCACGTGCCATTCTCCTCCTGCGTATAAAAAAAACTATTGACAGGATCTTCCCGCCATAAAACATGTAAAATATCGTTGGCATCAACCACGATTCGTGGCTCATTTGCTGCCCCGGATTTCGATAAATTTTGCGGCTCGCTCCAAAATTCGCTTTCTGTTATTCCAGTCTGCGTGTTAGATTTTGCGAACAACGTGTTTATATTTGACCCTAGCACAATACACACCAGGATTCCCAAAATAGCAAACAAAACTCGTGACGATGCTTTTTCTCTTTTTGACAAATTTATCCACCTGATTTCCAGGATTCACTTGCGTACATCACAAGAAATAACATTTAGCTATTTTCTGTTTTCCATTTCAGCTAATGTTGCTAATGCTTGATCTGCAAGGTCTTCCCGACCCTTGGTTGCCCACCACCAAACATAAGTTTGTAATTCTGTTTCTGCCTCTGGAACACCATCTAAAATCTCCAGGGCAGAATCAATATCACCCACCCAAACACGACTATAGCCCAATGCCTTTTTAATTCCATAGTGATGCGGATCAATATTATAAGCCATTTGCAAATAGGGTATAGCGTCATCATATTCATTGCGAAGCATCGCAATATGTCCCAGCCCATGATAAGAAGTGCGAATGCCAGGATTTGCAATTAAGGATTGTTCGAAGCGGGTTTCATCAGAAGATAGAAATATAACTTTGCTACCATCATTCCATTCCACAGAGGGCCAATCTTTCAATTCCACCTTCGCCATGTCCACTGCCCCTAAATTAGCTTGCCATCTAGCGCTCAAGGGTTTGTAAAAAATAATGCTTAACAGCATTAATACAAGCGCAGCCCCTAGAAAAATTGTCACCCATTTATCTACAGAACGCCAACTATCCCGTTGTTGCGCAGGAGCAGTCCAAGAAATGACGATGCCTGGGATTAAAAAAAGGAATAAGACCCCTACGCTAGAATACAATGGATCATCAATCAATCCATGAATAACAAAAGCCAGTAGGCAAGCTGCTAAAGTCCCTTTTATTAACCAGTTTGGAAGCAAACTGTCAATTTCAATTGGTTGCAACATCAATAAGATGACTGTAATCAACAAAATCCCACTGAGTGCGAATGCCCCCAACAGACCTTGTTCTAATGCAACATTTAAAAATAAATTGTGGCTATGGGTGGAGTAATGATAGGGGATTAAAAGAATATAATGTGAATAAAGCCCAGAAAATGCAGATAAGCCACCCCCCGTAAACGGAAAGTCTTGGATGAGGTCGAGTGTGTTTAAGGTTAAAAAAAGCCGACTTGATCCTAAATCATTACCTAAAATTAAATGGAGGTTGTCTTCAGTTAAAATCCTTATACTTAGAACGGTAAGCATCACCATGCCAATTATAAGAATAGCACTTAAAAAAATAACGCTATTTTTAGTCGCCGATTGCTTGCTAAATTTATTTATTACGCTCAACA
>JACSSI010000466.1 GCA_014879345.1 Anaerolineae bacterium
GGTTGATAACAAGGATGGTAATTTAGCGCTGACAGCCATTGTTGTTGAGCCTGTCAGGGGTCTTGGGCTTGAGACTTATACAACGCAGCCCGGTGTACAATTCTATTCCGGCAATTTTTTGGATGGCACGCTCGTGGGAAAGCAAGGTGTAACCTATCATAAACGGTCTGGTTTCTGTCTTGAAACCCAGCATTTTCCAGATTCTCCCAATCAGCCGAATTTCCCTTCAACCACGTTAGCTCCCGGAGAAGAACTGAACCAAACCACTGTTTATAAGTTGTTTTACGCTAACAGGTAACGGCCGTTTTATAGCAACAACTGACGACTGTTAAAAATTATTTGGGTAATAGACTTGTCATGTGATTGATTAATATCATAGGCATATAAATCAATCCCATGTCTGGGGAGTTCCCATGAGCGGGGCGCACCGTTCGGTTGATCTCACGCCAAAGCCACGATGTATGAAAACCTGGGAGCGTGGTCTGCCAGACCGCGAAGGGCGGACAAGCTGTCCGCGCTCCCATTTTCGACGGCAGGCTTTGCACAGATTAGTCACTCACAGATGACATTTGACAGGGATTTTGTGGAGGATTGTCAGCGGGAAAAAGGGATTTTGGGGGGATAATAATCAATATGTCCCGACCGCTTTGGTTTGTTGAACTGGTTAAGAAATCATTTCCCAGCCGCTTTTTGATGGCAAAGGCGAGCAATTTGCCTGGTTTTAAGCAGGTGATTGACATGAGCCTCTTTGCCGGTGACGACATCATTTATCTGCCCAAGGATAGAGTTATCCAAATCAACCAGCCCATAGAACGGCCGTCTGATGTGATGCTGCCTTCAGCGGTGGTTGAGCATTTTATTGAGGAGTCCAGCCATCATTGGATTATGAATTTTTGCATCTGCCGCGAGTCGAATCAATGTGAAGAGTATCCGCGTGATTTTGGCTGTCTGTTTTTGGGTGAAGCGGTGCAGAAAATTAATCCTGAACTGGGGCGACGGGTGGAGAAAGCGGAAGCGTTGGCTCACTTGCAGCGCAGTCAGGAAGCGGGCCTTGTCAATCTCATCGGGCGCAATAAGTTGGATACGGTATGGCTGGGTGCGAATCCAGGTCACAAGCTGTTAACGATTTGCCACTGCTGCCCTTGCTGCTGCTTGTGGAAGGTACTGCCGACTATTGCACCGTTGATTGGCAGCAAGGTGACGAAGATGCCGGGGGTGGTGCTGACGGTGACGGAGGCGTGCAAGGGGTGTAAATTGTGTACCCGCGATGTCTGCTTTGTGGATGCGATTCAGATGGAGGGGAAAACGGCCGTTATCAATCAAGCGCAGTGTCGAGGCTGTGGCCGTTGTGTGGAAGTGTGTCCTCTGAATGCTATAGAACTCACCATTGTTGATGAGGCGTTTATGGACAGGGCGATTGCGCGGATTTCGCCGCTGGTAGACTTGTCTTAACCCGCCTAAGATTTACGAAAAAAAACGGCCGTTTGGGAAAACGGCCGTTCACTTTTTGACTGTGGTACTGCCAGATTGTTAATGAAGATCGCCTACAAAGCCAGCCATAATGTACCAATCAATTATTCTTGCTCATCTTCCTCATCTTGCTTTTCCTCTTTAGCCGATTCCTTGTTATCACGAGCATACTTGCTATCTTCGCCTTCATGCACATACACGACGAGTTCTTTATCGAGCTGCCCGGTGACCATTTCATAGCCCAGCACAACGGCCGTTGTTTGCATCACAGCCAGCCACAACATTAAAACGATAAGCACGATTTTGGCAATTTGCAGGTAATTGTCCAAATCCGTCTGTACTCGAACAAGTGCATTTTCAAGTTGGGTAAAGGTAGCGCCATATTGATCTAGCAGGGGATTGATGTCGGCAATTACAGTATTGATGCTGGCTATATCTTCAGCGATGAGCGCCACATTGTCGCTCATGAGCGAAACATTACTGGAATTCGTCGCCATCAAAGGCTCCAGATTACGAAGTTCGTCAGCTACGCCATCCAAACTGCTGCCAATCGCCAGCAAAGATTCGTCGAGCGGTTCTTCTGGCTGATAGTCGATTCCCAAATCAAACTGCAAGTCGAAGCCCAAAAAGCTCTGATCCAGGGAAAAGGCGCTGAGCGCCAACAAGGTATTGTCCATCTGCTTCGCTACTTCAGCGGCCGGAATTAGAGATGCTTGAATCGCATCAACGCTGTTGGGTATTTCCTGGGCAATCACCACCGACATTTGGTCCACGAGAGGCCCCGTATCGCCAATGGTGGTGCTCATATCGGCGGCCGTTTTTTCGACTGTTTGAATGCTGTTGTAAGCTTCATCAACGGCCGTTTTCGTCAAAGTCACCGTATCTTGAATCGTCGCCAAACTGTCTAAAGCTAATTCTATACCGCTGTTCAGGCCAGACCCAATCTGGTCAATCGCACCTAAGCCAAAATAAATGCCCACAAAGGCCAGTACCACCCCGATAATGCCCACCACAAACAAAATCGCGCCCAATAATCGTTTCATTAATCCATCTCCTGTTTACTTGTTGAATCCACTGAAAAGGTTTATTTGCACCAAAATTAGTGCTAAATTGGCATACTGAAAACTGTTTACTGTTTACTGAAAATTGGCTACCGTCCCCGCATCGCCTCAAATTCTGCCACTACACACTCGACAAACATATCCGGATCAGGCATCACCTTCGGATCCGCGTTGACGCCAACATAAACCTTGTCGGCAAAGCTAAAAATGGTGATGCCCAGGCCGACCCGCGCGGGCTGCGGCGCCCAGAACATACCGTTTTCAATTTTCTGCCCCGCAAAATAACGGGCTTCCGATGGGCCAGCCACATTGGTAATAACGGCCGAGGCCAACACGCCCACCTGCTTCGCCACCGCGTTTTGCAGGCCTGAAGGAATGTAGCCAAACGCACTCACCAAATTGTAGACGGTTTGAGCATCTGCGGACTGTTTGAGCAATTCCATGCGTGCTCGCACTTCGGCCAGTCGTTCACGCGGATCAGCCATCGCCAGCGGCACGGAGAGGAAAACGAGGCCAAATTTATTGCTCAGGCTGGTTACGTTGTTGTTTTTACGCAGATTTACTGGAATGGCTGCCCGAAAACGAGCCGCGTTGACCGGTTTTTCATGTGCCACCATGTAACGGCGCAGCCCACCAATGATGACGGTGATCATGATGTCGTTGAGCGTGCCACCCAGTTGGCTGCGCATTTGGTTGATTTCAGTGATGGAAAACGGCCGTGAAGCGGCCACCTGTTTACTGACCCCCAACTTGTTGGAAAACACCGTCTCCGGTTCCAAAACCTTGAGCGCCAACTGCAATGAAGATTGCGTATAAGCCAACCCTTTGTTGACATAATCGCTTGTTTTGTCTGGATCACTCAGAATGTCTAACCCGGCAACGACAAACTTTTTTGCCAAATGACGGCTTAGTTTGGCAGCAATGAGTGCTTGCTTTGCAATTTGAGGCAGGTCATTTGGATCTGAAGAAATAGCCTGCACCGAGCTAGGCGAAGGCTCCTGCACTGAGCTTGCCGAAGTTGCCTGCACTGAGCTTGCCGAAGTGTCTGTCATCGACATCAACAAAGCAGCCAACGCGATGCCATCTCCAATCACATGATGAATGCGATAAAGCAGCGCTCCACCACCGTCATAATTTTCAATCACATGAATTTGCCATAATGGTTTTGAGTAATCAAGCGCGGTACTTACTAAATCACTGGCAAGAGCTTGCAACATCGCCTGGTCGCCTGGTTCAGGCAGCGCCACGCGATGCACATGGGCGTTTAGGTTGAAATTGGGGTCATCCTCCCAGTAAGGCCAGGCCATAGGCAGGCTGGATTGCACCACACGTTGGCGTAATCGCCTATGCTTAAGCCAGCGCTCTTGCAGCACAACTTTAAGCTTTTCCACATCCAAAGGCTGGGCAAATGTCAGCACTCCAGACACCATCATTAAATTTGTTTTATCTTCAATGCCTAAAATTGCAGCATCTAAACTGGACAGGGGTTCATATGAATCTGGCACGAATGACTACTCCTCAATTGGCGCTGCTTGTTCATCTTCTACAGCGCTGGGTAAGGCAACTGTTTGTGTTCCACCGGAAGGCAGCGCTTTCTTATCCATTTTCGCTTCAAGTTTGGGGGCATATTGTGCCAATCGTCCCAAGCCAGCTTCCGTATATTGCGCTTCATAATCATAAATGACGCTCGTCCCGGCCAGGACATCATGCCAGCCATGCCGCTGGTCATTCACCAATACCCAAAAGTAGCCCATAAACAGCGGAATTGCTGAAATCCAATAGCCAATATAACGCTTAAATGATCTACCCAGTGTCATTCTAGCCCCTTTGGGGCCAATAACACGTACGCCCATTACTGCTTTGCCGATTGTCTTACCGGCAACCATCCAGAAGAACATGGTGTAAGTCATACTAACTAAAAAGGTGAAAGTGAAGCTTGTCAAAAAGATGATCACTGCATTCGCAAATTCGCTGAGGCTGTCGGTGCCGTAACCAACGGAACTTAAATCAATATTAAAGAAATTGAGGATCAAATTAATTGTACCCAGCATCACGCCAATGGAGATGGAGACGATTAAAATATCGATAACAAAAGCAACCAGGCGGGTGACAAAACCGGCATAATGCCCTTTAAATGTTGGCGGCTCTACTTTTTTTTTCTTGCGTACGAGGTTGAGGGT
>JACSSI010000467.1 GCA_014879345.1 Anaerolineae bacterium
ACAAGCCAAATCAGCAGAACAGGTAGCAGACCCGTTACCTGATGATTGTGGTGAATGCCATGAAACTATCGTCGTAGATTCAGAAGCCAGCCCCCATGGGCAGGCTTATGCTGATCCTGTTTTCCAAGAAGCGTGGCAAGAACAAGGCAGTCCGCCGGAATGTTTGGCTTGTCATACCACCGGTTATGACGCCTCGAGCCACACCTGGGAAGAAGAGGGCGTTGGCTGTGCCACCTGCCATGAGATGGGCGAGAACAGTGCGCATCACCCAGAACAAGTGATGCCGGTGGATCGTTCTGCTGAAGCGTGTGCTTCCTGCCATGTGGATACGCATGAAGATTGGGCCATTAGCCAACATGCCGAAGAAGAATTAGCTTGTGTACGCTGCCACAACCCGCATACAGCCGACCTCAAGAAAGAAGACGTACAAGCCGTTTGTATCGACTGTCATAATGAAGAAGCGTACTTCTACACCTACACGGGCCATGCACAGGAAGGTCTGATTTGCACTGACTGCCATTTGCAGGTGACTGAAGCGGAGATGGGGAATGGACATGCCAAACTGGCGCATACTTTTGCCGTCGATTTGACAACTTGTAACAGTTGCCATGAAGAGCAAATGCATTCTACAAACCAAGACGCAATCTTTAGCGGCACGATGGCCAGTCCGATGGGTGATGGAACGGGTGATGACGAATCTGGAATTACGCCCTGTGAATCCCTTGATACCATCCAACGCGCTCGCAATGACATCATATTCCCTGGTGAAGTTCATCCAGAAGCACCAGCTTCTGAAGCTCCCACGCAGCCAGCGCCATTAAGCTTCTTGATTGCAGTCGGCTTTGGTTTGGTATTAGGTGTTATCGGCACACCGGTTGCAGAACGTGCCTACCGCCGTTCTCGGAAATAGGTAATCTCATGGGAAATAAAACAATCGCAACGAATACGATGAAACGACGAGACTTCCTAAAACTCACTATTGCCGGTCTGGCAACGACAACCGTTGCTGCCACGACGATGCGTAACAAAGCCTCTGGGCCTGTGGGGGATAGTCCTCATAAATGGGTGATGGTGATTGACCAATCCAAATGCAATGGGTGTGGTCATTGTATTGATGCTTGTCGTGCAGAAAATGATGTAGCCCCGGACAAGGCGTGGACCCGGGTTATTGCGCAAGAACCACTTGATGGACAAGATGTCTATTTGCCGATGCCATGTATGCAATGTGCAGACGCGCCCTGTGTGGATATTTGCCCAGTCGGCGCCAGCACGTATCGGCCAGATGGCATTGTGATGATGGACTATGACAAGTGTATTGGTTGTCGTTATTGCCAGTTGGCTTGCCCTTATGATGCTCGTTCATTTAATTGGAAGGCGTTTACTGGAGAAAATCCGGCCGTGCCAGATTGGGGCGAGCCGGGGGTGGAACGTCGGCCACGCGGGGTGGTGGAGAAATGTTCTTTCTGCTATCACCGCATTGATCGTGGTTTGGCGCAAGGGCTTATGCCCGGCGTAGATGCGGCCGCGACACCAGCATGTGTGGTGGCTTGCCCGCCAGGAGCACGTATCTTTGGTGATTTGAATGATCCAAACTCTGAGGTAAGCAAGTTGGTGGCGACGGATTGTGCCTATCAATTGCGGGAAGAGTTGGGGACGGAACCGAGTGTTTACTATTTACCGGCAACAACTGAGGAGAATTTACCATGTTCCGAAAACGCTTAAGTTTTCTCCGCGACCCGTTCACGTGGTGGATTGGGTTCTTGATTTTGCTTCTTGTGATTGGTCTTGCATGTGCGGCAGTTGTTTTTGTGCAAGGCTTGCATGTGACGAATCTGACGGATTTGGTGCCCTGGGGCATGTGGATCGGCATTGATCTTTCTTCGATTGCTTTGGCGGCCGGTGCGTTTACGATTTCTGCGCTGGTGTACTTGTTACGCATTAAAAAATTGATGCCTGTGGCGAAAACGGCCGTTTACCTCGGCCTCCTTGGCTACACAATGGCTGTCTTAACCCTGTTGCTCGATATTGGCCGACCCGACCGCTTTTGGCACTCAATGGCCTACTGGAATATCCATTCCCCATTGTGGGAAGTGACCATGTGCGTCACCCTTTACCTGTCTGTTCTTGCTTTAGAAGTCACGCCAATCGTAGGGGGCAGTGATGTGGTGCAAAGTCGTTGGCCCCGACTTGGCGGCCATATGGTGTCGGTTCACAAATTAGCGCCCATCCTTGCCGTGGTGGGACTCTGCCTATCTATGCTGCATCAAACATCTCTGGGGGTAACATACGGCGTACTGCGTGGCAGATATGCCTGGCATCGGCCAACCGTGGCCGTTCTGTTCATCGTTTCGGCGGTAGCAGCCGGCCCGGCTATGGTCGTGTTTGCGTCACAAGTGGCGTCACGTATCACGTCTAAAGCCAAAATCAAGCCAGAACTGCTCAACATCGTCGCCAAATATATTGGCTGGGTGCTAGTCGGCTATTTCTTCTTGCGCGTGTGGGATTTACTCTACTTGAGTTACAGCGTGGGTGAGGTTGGTGGGGAAACCTGGCAATATCTGACACAAGGGCCATTAGCCATCAACTTCTGGGTAGGCGAGATGCTCATTGGCATTATCATCCCGATGATTATTTTGCTTATACCCAAATGGCGCACAAATCCCCGTTTGCAAATCCTGGCGACGGCGATGGTTGTAGCTGGCCTCATTCTCTACCGGTGGGATACCAACATGCTGGGGCAGATGGTGGTGTACAGCTACCTGCCTTACGATCCAGCCGCTTTGTTCACCAGCTACCTGCCTTCACTCATTGAGATAGGCGCTGGCTTGGGTGTGGTGGCCTATGGTTTGCTGGCGTTCACGATTGGCGTGCGTTATTTTCGCATTATCGACCATTATGAAGAAGCACATGAAGAACATGTGTTGAAACCAGTGTCGATACCGGCAATGTCGGGCGACTAACTTTTTAGTGAACAGTGAGCAGTGTACAGGAGTTTCCGTCATTCAACTGTACACTGTTCACTGTATACTGTATACTGAAAACGGGTGAGCAATGAACGAATTTGAAGCAACTGGGGTGATGGTTTTACTGTTTGCACTGCGCTGCGTGATGCCGTTTGTCTTACTGATGGGCGTCGGTTACTTCATGAACCGCATGGTAGACAAATGGGAGCGAGATGCGCTGGCACAGGAAGCCAAGGAACGAGAAGCCACACCTGAATCACAACCAGGACAAATCTTTCCCGATAAACCCGGCATTACTCAACCTGCTTTTGCGAAATCTACTGTTGAAAAACAGCCTGCGCTCCAGGTTCCCTGTTGGCTCATCAAAAAGTGTGATCCGGCTACTCGTGCCGATTGCGCCGCCAACCAACAGCGTGGTAAACCCTGTTGGGTAGCGCGTTTGGCTGTTGAAGGGGCGTTACCGAGTGGTTGCCCCGATTGTCCAATCTATCAAGCAGCACATGCGTGATACGTCAGAATTCTGACGTATCACGCTGTCCGCTCCTCGGAAAATGGGAGCGCGAACGTCTCGTTCGCCACTTGCAGGCGAGACGCCTGCGCTCCATTTTCATTCATCATGGTGCGCCCCCACTTATGGAGAACCCCTCTTACTTCCTCATTCTTGCTCAATCTCATTCACGGTTCCGAAGGTATTGACCTTCAAAACCCAGGTGGTACCGGGTTGGGCGGCGTTAAATTCCGTATCATTGTCAGTTTCATAGGTATACGTTTCGCCGTCAGTGCGGAATATGATGATGTAAGTCGTGTCACGGTCACCTTCCCGTTGACTATTGGCTAATTGAAGATCAGGCCAGACTGGATTCTGGTCATTGCCTTCAGCGCGCAGGGTATTGACTACGCGCCATTCATCAATGGTGTATTCACAATAATCTGCATAAACTTGATATTCACAATCTTGCACCACTTCGCCTATGCCAGTGCCGGTGTCAACGGTGTAAGGTGTGCCGCAAACTTCCGTGCTGCCAGGAGCTGGATCGGGTTGGGTATGATGGACTTCCTGTTGGCAGGAGCCAAGAATGGCCCCAGATGGTACTTCGTCGCGCCACGTTTCGTGTTCAACGGGAACCAGTCCTTCAACGTTGATAGTCCGTACCCACTGTACATCAGTGACTTGACCGGTGATGTCATCTGTGCGGCTGGAGAGATAGGCGAATAAACCGCAGCAAGCGAGGATTGCCACAACGACGATGCCGATAATGGCATAGGTTACGGTACTACCTGATTTTTTTGGTGCTGCTGGTTTTGTGTCGGGTTGACGGGTTTCGGCGAGGCTGGCACCGCAAGATGTGCAGCTCATGGCAGCGGCGGCATTCATCTGACCGCAGGAGGGACAGGCTATATCTGGGGCGGCTTTGTCACGGTGAGCGCCTACTGCTTTGCCAGCTTCCCGTTTTTCAGCATCGGTCAGGTCGGCCAGACATTCGGAGCATTGGGTGGCTCCGGCGGGGTTGCGGGCGTTACAAAAGGGGCAGTGGACATCTGGCCCTGCTTTGGCGCTGGCGATTTTGTTTTCGTCGGTGATGAGTGTGTCTTGGGCGGCTTGCTCAAATTGTACATCTGCGGGTTGGGGAGCCTGACAATTGGTGCACTTTTCTGCTGTGCCAGGGTTGCGCGTGCCGCAAAAAGGGCAAGTCCATTCTAATTCGGTGTAACCTAGTGATTTTTTTGCCACGTGTTCCTCCTAAA
>JACSSI010000468.1 GCA_014879345.1 Anaerolineae bacterium
CCAGCACGCATCGCCAGTTTCAGTCTGACCCTGGCCTGTTTCCTGGCTATCCCCCTGGCAATTGGCATAAGCTGGCTCCTGGAAAAATGGCTTAAACAGGTATGGCACAGTGGCTACACCCTCACCTTGCAAAATGATAAGTTCCATGTCAGCCAACCAGAATTTGATGACTTGAATTTTGATCTCAGCCTCAATTTTGTCAATTTGAACTGGTATTTTAAGTTGGTAGGCTATAAACGGGGGGGACGGGAACGGCGTGTGTCAGAAAAATGGCTATGCTTCTGCTGTCAGGTTCAGCAAGATGAGTGTCGCCTCATTGTGTACACTTTTGCCCCGCCCCAAAAAACGGCCGTTTACCAAACCAATCATCCGCTCCACTTTGAAAAACTCAATCCGGTTGACGTTTACAGCAGCAATCTCAAAAATCACTTCTCGCCACCCACCCGACCGAGTAAACTACCTGTAGAAATTATAAGCGGCAAAAACGGCCGTTACTGGTTAGCCGAACAACGCCGTTGGACAGAAGGACTCGAACTCACCTTCGCCGACTTTGAAACATTCATCAACTACATCAATGCCCGCATATTTGAAGAATAAAAAGCTAGTGCGTAGTGCGTAGAACGTAGAAAACTACGCACTACGCATTACGCACTAGCACCACAATACAGGAGCGTTCCACATGTTTGACTTTATCACCGACGAACACGAAATGATACAACAAGCCGCCCGCGACTTCGCTCAAAACGAAATCGCGCCCATCGCCGAACACCACGACCACACCGGCGAATTCCCCCTCAACACCGTGCGTAAAATGGGCCAACTTGGCTTCATGGGCATCGAAGTGCCAGAAGAATATGGCGGCGCAGGCATGGACACCCTCGCCTACGCCCTCGCCCTCACCGAAATCTGCAAAGTAGACGCCAGCCATGGCACCGTCATGTCTGTCAACAACTCCCTCTACTGTCACGGCCTGCTCCTATTCGGCACCGAAGAACAAAAGCAAAAATACGTCGTGCCCATTGCCACCGGCGAAAAAATCGGCGCCTACAGCCTCACCGAACCGATGAGCGGCAGCGATGCAGGCACAATGGTAAGTCGAGCCGTCCTCAACGAAGCAGGGACCCATTACGTTATCAACGGCACCAAATCCTGGGTCACCTCCGCCCCCTTTGCCGACATCATCGTCCTCTTCACCATGACCCAGCCCGAGAAAAAACACAAAGGCGTCACCGCCTTCATCATCGAAACCGACAAACCAGGCTTCGCCCGTGGCAAAACAGAACCCAAACTGGGTATCCGCGCCAGCGCCACCAGCGAAATCATCTTTGAAAATTACGAATGTCCCGTTGAAAATCGACTGGGCGCAGAAGGCGAAGGCTTCAAAATTGCTATGACTGTACTGGATGCAGGCCGCATCGGCATCGCTTCCCAAGCACTGGGCATCGCGGAGGCTGCCCTGGAAGCCTCGATTGCCTATGCGAAGGAGCGGGAAGCATTCGGGCAGAAAATCGGTCAGTTTCAAATGATTCAGCAAAAACTCGCCGACATGAAATGCCGCGTCGATGCCAGCCGTCTGCTCATCTACCAGGCTTGTCTGGCAAAAATGGCAGGCAAGAAAACAGGCGGCCGTTACTCTATGGAAGCCAGCATGGCAAAACTGTTCGCCAGCGAGACGGCAATGTGGGTGACAACCCAGGCTATTCAAATTCACGGGGGCATGGGCTACAGCAAGGAAATGCCGCTTGAACGGTACTTCCGCGATGCCAAAATCACGGAAATCTACGAAGGCACCAGCGAAATTCAGCGCATGGTCATCGCCCGTAGTTTGACTGGCCTTCGCTAAAAAATAATGCGTGATGCGTAAAAGTTACGCATCACGCATTATGTTTGTTTCCTTTCATGTATTTGCTATCTGCAAACAAAGAAGCATAGCGGCGGCTGAGCTTGTCGAAGCCATAGCAGGTCATATCACCACCCGTCTCCGCCTTCGACACTTCGGCCAAACTCAGCGGAACCAGGCTACGACTCCTAACACACGTTTTATCCTCTGGCATATTTTTTGAGCAGTGTCCCATCAAATTCCTCTGCCAGAATATCCATCAAGAAAACATCAAATTTCTGACCACCGACAATACGTGCTTGCCGCCGACGGCCAATAAGCTTGAACCCAACCTTTTCGTAAGCATGAACGGCACGCTCATTAAAGGCCATCACCCCCAACATGATACTGTTCAGGTTGAGCAAATTGAAACCGTAATCTATTGTTAGTCGAGTCGCTTCCTGCCCGTACCCTTTGCCCCAAAACAATTTCTCGCCAATGAAAATGCCAAACATCGCCTGACGGTTAATGTGGTCAATGTTGAACAATAAAGTACGGCCAATACAAATATCCGACTCCAGATCCACAATGCTAAAGACGTGATCTTGCTGCTTGATGATGTATTCGATGGATTCTTCGGTTTTGGGCAAGGAAAAAGGGGTATAAGCTTCATCCCCCAAAGGTAAGGTTACTTCTAAATCATTGAACCATTCTACCCATTTTTCAGCATCTCCTAAACTACAAGGCGAAAGGTAACATTTCTCGCCCACGATTTTTTTATAATAAGCCATTGTCCCCACGCTCCCTTTCAGGTAACTGTCACTTTGGAAATGATTGTCACTTCATTTATTCGCTGCTGTGCCGCAATTCTTTGGATTCTTCTGGCTCACCTTTTCCAGGTAGTTCACGCAACTGCGCCAGATGTTCGATCTGGCTGTGGTAACGAAGACGCCAGGATTCACGGCGCGGGTGTTCGACATACTCGAAGTGGGTAATGCCGGTATTATGTGTCCAAACTTCGCAGTGCCGCCAGGGGCCGATGTTGAATACATGATCAAAGGTCAGCTCAATGACGCCCCCATGACACACAGCCACCACGATTTCGTCCCGGTGGCGTCGGATCATGTCTTCGATAAACATGCCTAACCGCGCCCGGAAGTGCATGAGGCTTTCCCCATTTTCATGACGCGGGGTGATGGATGAAAACGGCCGTTCTGATCCCCAATAATCGCCATATTCCGGCAAACCATCACTCGGCCAGGGGGTGTGGTCGAGGCGGTTGTTGCCAATTTCGCGCAGCCGGTCGTCAAAGATTATCTCTTGCCCATAGGCTTTTGCCAGGGGAACGGCCGTTTCCCGCGCCCGCAGCATCGTACTGGCATAAATCACATCCACCTTTGCCAGATTTTTAGGCAGCCAGTCCGCCAAAGCGGCTGCTTGTCGTTGTCCTTTTTTTGTCAGCGGCTCATCACTATTACCGCCATTCCATTCAGGTAAATTTACATAGCTTTGGCCGTGTCGTATCATGTAGAGGTGCATCTGTTAGTCCTTTAGTCGGTTAGTCGAGTAGTCTGTTAGTCGAATAGTCTGTTAGTCGGGTAGTCGAGTAGCCGGGTAGTCCAATCGTCAATCGTCAATCGCCAATCGTTAATCTTCAATCTTCAATCTTTGTTCCATATCGGCTACATCAGCCCGCATTAGTGCCAGATGGGGATAATCAGGCTGATTTTCAAGCTGGCGTTTAAGCAGATAGAGAGCATCGGCAAACTTAGCCATTTGCTCGGCCGCTTGTTTTGCCAGGTCATCATCTCCCGTCACCTCCAAACTGCGCGTCAAATAATAGTAGGCCTGCAAATCATATTCTGGCAGCGGTAACGTAGCTTGCGTGGCAGATGCCAGCGCATCCGCCGCGTCATCATATTTTTCCTGCCGATATTGTGCCAGACCCAGATGATAATAATAAAGTGCCAGATTGGGGTCTAAATCAAGTGCCTGATCATAAATAGATTCTGCTTCCGCAAAGCGATTCTGCGCCAGGTAAATTTGCCCCAGCGTATTGTAAGCAGGATGCGCTTTGGGATTGCGCTGGATGGCTTCTTTGGCATCTCGCTCTGCCCGGGGAAAGTCGAGCATTGTCAAATAAATGAGCGCCCGCAGTTGGTAAGATTGCCAAAAATCGGGGCGTGCCTGAATGGAACGTGTCACCAAATCGAGCGCTTCCTCTGTATTGCCAGCACTAAACTGCCGCCGCGCAAAACGGAAAGAAATCGGGGTGTCGATGATGCGCTGCACCACCAGTAAGCCCACGGTAATGCCCACGCCCAGCATGGTGTAGGTGGCACTGCCGTAAACCATGCCAAAAGCGATGCCTGCCAGCGCCGGAATCGCCAAGATGACAGCCCAGCGGCGAGTCCGTTTGTCGGCATTGCGCGTCCAGATGGTTAGGAAAATGAACAAGCCCAACCCGACAAGCACGGTGACGATGCCGTAGAACTGGTCAGGCAGCAGCAGGTAAGCGCCGATGCCTGCCAACCAGACCACGATGGTGATACCGATGGGCAGCAGCAAACTGGCACGCATTTCCTGGCGGCGGCGGGCAGCTTTTTGTTTTTGGATACGAGTTTGTTGGCTCAAGATAGTTTGGTAATCCTTAGTTGATTAGTCGAATAGTTTGTTAGTCGGATTGTACCTCAACCTCCCTTTCCTCACTATGGAAACCCTTGTTAGCAACCCTACGTATATCAGGTCGCGGGTGCGGTTAGTTTTTGTAACAAAGCAGGCTACAAAAGTCTTGCCAATACTAATTGGCATTAAATTTGAGGAGTTCCCCATGAGCGAGGCGCACCACGATAAATGAAAATTTGGCATCGAATTAACGCTAATTTAC
>JACSSI010000469.1 GCA_014879345.1 Anaerolineae bacterium
GGGATTATCTGATTTTGGGCGGCCTAGTCGTTGATTGAATGCCGCCTTTACCTCACTGGCAGAAACGATTTCATCATTGATTTTTGGCGTAGCCTGATCAAAAAAAGCCTCATCCAGTTCAGGGGCATCATCAGGGTCGATCCAGGTATTCTCTAAAGCGTTGTTGTTCTCGTTCATTTGCTTTCCTCATTGAAATAATACGTCGCCTGTCACCGCGTGGTGTCCAGACGATGACTACCATGCGCGTATCCAGTAAACCAAAAACGATAAAGCGGGATTCGCCATACTTGATTCGTGTATCTTCCATTTCTAGTATGGGGCCATTGAAAACATCGTGACAGCGATCAAAATCTAATCCCCGATTTTCCAATGTTTGCTCTCGTTTGGCTGGATCGTATTCAATTTCCATACACTACTTATTGTATATACATTAATTTGATAAATCAAGAAGGGGAAAATGAAATTTAGAATGAACGTCCCGGTCTTTCCCGCAACTGTGCTTCCAATTCATCCAAACGGCCGTTTCTTCCCATAAACAGCACCAATTCCCGCGTTTTCGCCGATTTTGTTTGCCCTGGCAAATCGTCATACTCCACAGCCAGTTCAAAACAAAGCTGCATCAGTCCTTCCAGGTTGTACGCTGCCAGCAGTGATTCTTGCAACTGACGTTCGCGGCGTAAGGTGGGTGTTTCAATGCCTGCCAACAGCGCGTTCACATCCAATTCCACATCATTCACTGGATCGTAATAGCGGTCAATTCCTTTGGCTTCCAGATTGCACAGAGCGTGGTAGGCAATGGTTTTGTCGGGCTGACCGGGGATGGGGATGTGCTCGGTGAGGGGCAGATTGGGGAAGGTATTGTGGATGGCGTGAAGCTGCATCCGAATGCTGTTGAGCAAGCCGCGCCGGGTGGCTTCGGTACCGTTGATGGTGATGAACAGCTTGCGTGCCTCCAAATCGGCGCGAACCAGAGCCATGTTGCCATCGAATTTTAGCACCGCGCCATTGCGCCAGGAGACTTTGCGATCCAGCGCCGCCATCATGCCCACCATAAAGCGGGAGAGAATGCTGCTCGGTAAGAAGTCGGTGTAATGGATTTGGAAATGGAGAAGTTGAAGGCTTTCAAAAAATCCAGCTTCTGGCGGCTGTTCTTTCGGCAGCAGATCGGGAATGAGGTACTGCTCTGAACGGTGAGGAATGCGGAAGCTGAGTTCAAATTTGCGCATCATCTCGACGATGAAAACTTGCTGGTGGTGGGGGTACACAACGGGGTCGAGAATGTGGTCGAGCATGGTGGCGGTGAGGATGCCGTTGTTGGCGGCAATTTTGCCATCTGGATCAGAGAGGATGCGGTAGACGCCATCTGTGACCCACTCTGGTTTGAGGACGTGGGTGCCTTCCAACTGACGGTAATTGTCGTCTTGATAGTTGAGGACGACGCCCAGGTGATGCAGCACCTGCACCCAACTGCGCTGATCGGCGGGGGAGTCGATGCCTGCTTCCAGGCAATATTCGGCGTACCGTTCGTAAGTGATGTAATTGGCGTCCATCGCTTCTAGCTGTGCTTTGAGGCCAAACCAGGCGGTGGGGAAGGAATCGTTGATGCCGGGCAGTTGGGGTAAGGTGTCGGCGATGGCCTGGCGCAGTTGGTCGATGCCCGCGCCGCTGGTGCAGGAGGTGGCGATGACGTGCAGCAGGTTGGGGTATTTGTGTTTCAACTCCCGTTCATCGAGCGCCAGGGTATGTTCGTCTTGTTTGTTGACGACGACGATGACGGGCGCGTTGTCGCTGAGGCTGGCGACGAGCTTGAGCCAATGGCGCAGACGGCTTTCTTGCTCGCCGGTGCGGGCATTGATAACGACGAGGTAGAGGCTGCGGCTGGTGAAGAAGAATTGGTGGGTGGCCTGGTACACGCCTTGCCCGCCAAAATCCCACAGGTTGAGGGTGATGGGGTCAGACTCGGCCTGTGGGAACGCCCATTTGTGGATGTCAACGCCGGGGGTTTTGCCTTGATCTTCATCTGGCGGCAGGTTGTGGAGCAGGCGGCGAGCGAGGGCTGTTTTGCCCACGCCGCCTTGCCCTACCAGGAGCAATTTGGCCTCATGCAGGGGCTGACGTTCGCCGAAATAGGTTCTTAGGATGAGTGCAGGGTTTTTGACTTCTTCTAACACTTCTAGAGAAATGCCCAGTGCTAGATTGGCGCGTAGATCAAGCACTTCCAATTGTGTCAATTGGTGCAAGCTGTCAGGTAAACGGGTTAACTGGTTGCGCTCAAGGTTAAGTAAAGTTAGGCTATTTAGTTGTCCGATTTCAGGCGGAAGGACAGATAATTGGTTGTAGCTCAGGTAAAGCGTGGTCAGGC
This sequence comes from Anaerolineae bacterium, assembly GCA_014879345.1. Lineage (GTDB taxonomy): Bacteria > Chloroflexota > Anaerolineae > Promineifilales > Promineifilaceae. The sequence continues at coordinate 2,363 of JACSSI010000469.1, forward strand.
TATTCATTTGCCCGATTTCAGGCGAAACGGCTGTTAGATTGTTGCCCCATAGTTTGAGTTTAGTTAAGTTGGTTAGTTGCCCTATTTCAGGTGGAACTGCCGTTAATGTGTTTTGGCTTATGTCAAGTGAAGTCAGGTTAGCGAGTTGCCCGATTTCAGGCGGGACGTTTATTAACTTGTTGCTGCGCAGGTTAAGTTCATTTAGGTTGGTTAGCTGCCCGATTTCAGGCGGAACGGCCGATAATTGATTTTTGCTAAGGTCAAGATTAGTTAGGTTGGTTAGCTGCCCGATTTCTGGCGGAACGGCCGTTAAATTATTTCCACTCAGGTTAAGTGAAGTGAGGCTGGTCAAATGACTAATTCCCTGGGGAACGGCTGTTAACCCTTTTCCGCTCAGGTTAAGCGCAGTTGGGATGGCAAGTTGTTTGAATGTTAGGGGAATAACCTGTAGTTTATGCCAGTCTAAGCTTAATGAAGTCAATTTGGTCAGTTGTCCAATTTCCGATGGCACGGCAGTTAAATTGTTATTACTTAGGTTAAGCGAAGTGAGATTTGATAAATGATTAATTCCCTGAGGAACACAAGTTAATCCTTTTCCGCTCAGGTCAAGCGAAGTTGGGATGGCAAGTTGTTCGAATGTTGCAGGAATAGTCACTAGTTTATACCAATCCAAATGTAACAAAGTCAGATTGGTCAGTTGTCCGATTTCCGGTGGCAAGGATGTTAGTTGATTGACACGTAGGTCGAGAGAAGTGAGGCTGCCCAATTGCCCGATTTCCGGTGGCAAGGACGTTAGTTGGTTGCCACTTAGGTAAATTTCCGTGAGATTGGTCATTTGACCAATTTCTGATGGCATGGTTACTAACTGATTGAGACTAAGGTAAAGTTCCTTGAGATTGGTTAATTGACCAATTTCCAACGGTATTGCTGTTAACTCGTTGCCATTTAGGTTAAGAGAACTGAGTCTGGTTAGTTGCCCGATTTCTGGTGGCAAGACTGTTAGCTTGTTGCCACTCAGGTCAATCTCAGAGAGACTGGTTAACCGACCGATTTCCGGAGGTAATATCGTTAGAATGTTTCCTCTTTTCCCCGCACCAAAAAGCCAATTGGATATATTGTTGCCAAGTCGGAGTGAAGTCAGATTTGACAGTTGCCCAATTTCTGGTGGCAAGACCGCTAGCTCATTACCATTTAGGTTAAGCGACGTCAGGTTTATCAATTGTCCGATTTCAGGCGGTAATTTGGTTAATTCTTGGTCGTGTAGGTCTAATTCTGTCCACTCTTCGGCGGCGGCTTGGGCAATGAGTTGGCGTAGTTCTTGTTGGTTCATGCGGGTCCCTCATGGTTGTTGGCAAAGCTTGCTAATTGTCAATTGTAAATGGTCAATTGTCAATTTTTAATGGGGCGCGTGTAGAATGGTTCAATCTTTGGAGATTGAACCATTCTTGGCAAGCGTATTATGTGGGTTGATAGGGGTGACACCAACACTTGGGTGAAATATGTGCCATGTAAAACTACCTTTTCTCCGATTGCCTTGCCCGTAAGGTCGTCGGGCGACCACACGGGCGACGCGATGGGTGACATTGCCTTGCGTTTGGCACCTGTTATGCCCCATCGCATAGCCCCTACCGCAGGTAAGGTGTCATTGAAAATGCAGGCGTGAAGGGCGACGCACCTCTGAGGTGCGTCGCCCTTATCAGCTTTACAACCACGCCAAAATCATGGTGCGCAGGCTCAACGTAATGATCAGCACACCAATGATACCCATGAGCGCTTTGGCCGGTACGCGCCGCACCATCAACGCCCCCAATGGCGCCGCCAATACCCCACCTACAATCAGTCCCGCCACCACGTTCCAGGCAATAACCTTCAGGGTCAGCAGGAAAACGATAGACTGCGTTAACGTGACCGCAAACTCGCTTAAGTTGACGGAACCGACCGTCTTTTGCGGATTGTTGCCACGTGCCAGCAAAGTGGTGGTGACGATGGGTCCCCAGCCACCGCCGCCAATCGCATCAAAAAAGCCGCCAACCACCCCTAGCACAGAGGTGTATTTGGGCGTATCGGTGCGGGTGTTGCTGGTTTTGCGGCGCAGCGCTTTCCAGATAATATAAATTCCCATCAGCGCCAGATAGAGTGACAAATAGGGTCGGATAACATCGCCGGGAATGGAAGTGAGCAGGTAAGCGCCCACTGCCCCGCCAATCATACCAGGTAGGAGGAGTTTGGTAACAAGCTTCTTGTCGATGTTGCCTAAACGCCAATGGGATGTGCCGGAAACGGCCGTTGTGAATACTTCAGATAAATGCACGCTGGCGCTGGCTAAAGCGGGGGGCAGGCCT
>JACSSI010000470.1 GCA_014879345.1 Anaerolineae bacterium
AGCACATAAAAGATCGCAAATCCAACTGAGGCTGCTAGACCAACAATGAACAATGTGCTGTAGTACATCAAGGTTTGCATATGCTTTGCTTCCAGAATCATCACCAACGCCGCAAAAGGAGAAGAAAACAGTCCGCCATAAGCAGCCGAGACACTACTGAATACGTTGGTACGGCTTGTTTCCTCATCCAACTGTCGCCGATCAGAAATCCAGGTGCCAAGACCTGCAGATAACATGCCGGTAGGCACTTCCGGCCCTAAGCTAAATCCACCAATAAGCGAGACCAGCGATGTTAACACAGAGGCAGGCACAGGTTTGGGGTCTAAACGGCCGTTATCCAAGGCCTCAAAAACATCCATTTGCCGTGCATCGGCAAAATGGTGGATGAGGCCCACCAACAAACCGGCTGTAGTCATGATCACCACAATTGTCCAGGAACCGGAAAAAAGTTCCCAACTGGGGGGATCAGGCCAAACGAGCCTCATCCCCCAGTCCATCAGGGCCACAAAAATAAAAGCCCCGATACCACTGAGCAGCCCCAGCAAAACGCCCCATCCCAAACGCCGAAGGTATACCCTAAAATCATATGATTCAGTCATGTATCTTCTTCCTTAATGTATTACCTTCTGCTCCTTCACAATTAATTCTCCTTGGTTAAGTCCCTCATTCTGACTCAGTCGCCATGCTGACAGGATTGGTAGCGCCATGAACAATCCCCGTCCTGGTGGCCATCTCGGGCACCGGCTTCATTTCGGTGCCGACTGAGCCTGCACCATCTACTTCAGCCATTCGATTGCCATACCAGTTGGCTAACGGCGTAGCACTGATACCATGCGCCAGAACGCTGACAAAGACCGTGATCATGACCACGTTGTATATGGTTTCTTTCGTTGCCAGGTCCTCGTCCAGAACTGCTAAGACATATAAGATCGAAGCGATACTGCGGAGTCCGAACCAGCCCAAAAACAGCACTGTCACCGGCTGTAATTTGGTACCAATTAGGCTGATGGCTACAGGCAGCATTCGGACCACTGTCAGGCTCAACAGTGCATAAAGAGCGATGGTCGGATTAAAACCCTTGAGCGCCGGAAGCAAAAGCACCATGCCGAAGAGCATGTAAGTCACCAACATCAACAAGGTATTTTCTACCTCGGCGAAGTTCACTTTCTTCCTGGCTGATAGCGTTGCTCGAAGTAAAGCCAAAAATAAAAGCGGCGATAAACCCATTCCCTCCGATGAACTTGGCAAGCCCGTAGGTCAGCAGAGCCAGCGCCAGCCAACAGATCTTCTGAAATCCAGAAGACATCCAGCCGCTCTTCAGACCCCAGTAAATATACCTGGCACTCAGATAGCCCATCACGATGCCTACCAGCAGGCCGAAGCTAATTTGAGCTGCAACTAGTCGCAGGAATATTCCGCTACCAAGGTGAAACTCACTGGAGACTTCTAGGGAGACGGCCAGTAACAGAAAGGGCATCGCAATGCCATCATTCAGGCCGCTCTCAATATTCAGCGCCTGGCGGATGCGAGCTGGCACTCTGGGATTCTCGACCACGCTTTGTCCCAGGCTGGCATCCGTCGGGGCCAAAATCACTGCCAGGATGACTGCCCCCCAGATACCAAGCTGGCCAAAAAGGATGATGGCCACAACCGCCCCTAAAACGATGGTTAACGGAAGGCCAATGCCTAGCAGTCGCAGCGGCAAGTTATGGTAACGAAAAAGACTCTTGAATTTGATGCGCGAAGCATCCGTCGCCAGAACAAACACAAGCGTCAATTCGGCAATGATGTGTACCACCGGGTCTTCGACGGATAGACTTAACCGGTCGGTGAACAGGTATCCGACCAATAGACCAAACAGCGTGTAAAGCATTGGCAGGGTGATGATCGTATCATGTAGACGCTTAGATACACCGGCGATTAGCAGGATGCCGATTAAGATGGCCAACAGTTCAATGGATGCCATTGTTCACTCCTGATTCCCTGACTGCTTGCCGCTTCCATCTGGTAAATTCTGTTTCACGCAACCTCTTTTCTCGCCCTCCGTCTGCATACTGTTTTTTCACGTCACAAGAAGTTCCCTTGTTAGCCTTATAAATCTTTGGTCGCGCCGGTAGCTGTTGCGGCGTCGACGGCGTTTCTTACGGTATCGAAGATGCGATCTTCTCCGAGTTTGTCTATGACGCCAGCCATTTGTAACATCTCCTTGGGAGCCCAGTGCAGACGCGCCAACGACAGCTCGACACCGTATCGTTGGACGTAGTGGAAGAATTCGCTGACGGCATCGGCTCCGGTATCATCGACAAAAAACATCTCTTCACAGTCGATGACCACTGTATTGGGCAGAGATCCTTCAGCACCAGCTTTGATCAGCAAAGCCTCACCCGTCTCCTTGAAAGCGTTGGCATTGGAGAAGACGAGCGGCGAGGCGAAGCGATAGACAATGACGCCGGGCACAGGTTCTGCCTTAGATTTTATCGTGCCTTCATGCCAGCCAAATTTCCAAGACATCGTCTCGTAGTCACCGGTTTCGGCTACCCGTCCGAGCACAGTCCGAATGGGGAAGCTAATCCGGTAAATGATATAGATGATTGAGAGTACGATGCCCACGACCATGGCCGGCAGGAGATCGAGGGTCAGCACAAGAAAGAAGGTTATAAATGCCAGGGCAAAGTCCACCTTGTCAATACGCCACAACTTTTCCAGCTTGCGCGGACTGGCAGAGCCTGACATAGCGTTAATCACAATCGCGGCCAGTACTGTTTCCGGCAGCCATTGGAACAGGGGGGCAAAGAATACCAGGGTCAGAAGCACCATCCCTGCCAGAAAAATATTAGACATCTGGGTTTTGGCTCCGGCGGCCATGCCAGCTGAGGATTTGGAAAGGCTGCCGGTGACGACCATACCCCCCAGTAAACTCGCGCCGATGTTGCCAATGCCGTAAGCTCGAAACTCCTGGTTTGTGTTCAATGAATCGTGAGTCTTCTTGGATATATTGGCCGAGGCGCCCCATCCCTCTGAGAAACCAACCAGTATGACCACTGCTCCACCCACGATCAGACTGCGCCAGGTTGAAGCATCAATACCAGTGGGAAGGGTGAACGAGGGCAGTCCTTGGGGAATCTGGGCTACCAAGTCGACATTGGGGTTCAGGGCGGCTATGATCACTGACGACAGCACAACGGCCGTTAATGAGGCTGGCAGTTTGGGTAAAAAACGCTGCATGGCGAAGATCAGCAGTAAGGCACCAACACCCAGTATCGTTGCCGTCCAATTCCAATCACCGATTTGGGAGATGGCTGACCACAGCTTTTGGAAGGTATTGCCGTTTACCAACTCAATCCCCAAAAGCTTGCCGAATTGGCCGACGATGATCTGAATCGACATACCAGTGATGAAACCAGCCATAACGGCCTTAGACATGAAATTGGTAACAAACCCGAGACGAATAAGTCCGGCGACAACGAATAAAACCCCAGTGGCAAACGCAAGCGCTGCCGTCAGCGTCATCGCCGTGTTTTGATCCCCTCCAGCAAGCCCCCCCACGATACCGGCTGACACGGCGGCCACCGAGCCGGCTGCGCCAAACACCAACAGCCGCGACCCGCCAAACAGAGCGTAGCCAATTAGTGCTAACGGCGCTGCATAGAGGCCAACTTGAACGGGCACACCAGCAACGGTAGCATAGCCCATCGATTCTGGAATCAGCAGCGCCGCCACACTAATAGCAGCAATCAGATCGGGTGATAAGTTTTTGCCCCAATCATACTGGCGCAGCCACACCGCCGCTGGAAACCACAATGATAATTTGCTTGGCGCTGTTGGCATCGGTTTTACTGCTGCTGTTTTTATCTTTTGCGTTGTCATCGCCCTAAAATCCTCCAGAATTATTTCTCTTCGTAAGCTTCTACCGCTTTTTCCAGATTCGGATACATACGGTCATCCCCTAGTTTCTCGCCCAAAGAAGAATGTTCGATCATATACAAGGCTTTTGGATTGAGCGTCGTTAACCACAATACAATTCCAGCTTTTTGCAACTGCTCCTCAAACTCCGTCAGCGACTTAAGCGCAGTATATTCAATATCAGGAATGGCATCACAATCGAGAAGCAGCACCTGCGGGGCGTCGTTCTGATGAATGATGGCCCACAGCTTGTCGAGCACACGCGATATATTTGCAAAGAAAAGACGACCCTCGGTACGTACGATCAACAATCCGGGAAAGGTCTCATCTTGCGCATGATCTGCCAACTGTCGATATATATGACTGTGCGGTTTACGGCCCAGCACATAGACAGGAGGATGGTCAACCTCGACAAGCAGCGTGAACAGCGTGAGCAGGATGGCAAACAAAATGCCTTGTAATATGCCAAACACAATGACCCCGGCAAAGGCCAGCAATGCCCACATTAGCTCAGTGCGCCGGATTTGTGCCATGTCGCGGAATTCGCCAATCTGAACCAGACCTGCCGCCGCCACCAGTACTAATGCGCCCAGGGTGGCTTCCGGCATCAGGCTGATAAGTGGCGCCAGGAAGAGGAGGATTAAAGCGGTTACGGCAACTGTTACCAGTTCGGCGATCTGTGTTTTCGCACCGGCATTGGCATTAACTGCCGTTTGTGAAGTGCCACCCCCCGCCGGATAAGCCTGAAAAAAACCACCAGCGATATTTGCCATGCCCAGCGCAAACAGTTCATGG
>JACSSI010000471.1 GCA_014879345.1 Anaerolineae bacterium
TTCTATCTATTTAGCAAAATTACGCCCAAATATAACAATATACGCCTATGAACCAATTCCAGATAACTTCCATCACTTCCAAAAAAATATAGCCGCAAATGGGGTAACAAATATCCATCTATTTAATCAGGCGGTAACGAATGACGGCCGTTCTCTACTAATGACAGTCAATTTCAAGCATAATTCTGGTGGAGCAACAGCTACCTGGGAACCTACCAATCTGGGCAGTGACAATTATGTAGAATATCCAGTGGAATCTACTACGCTTAATTCTATTTTTGAAACCTATAAAATTGATCGTTGTCGCTTATTGAAAATCGATTGCGAAGGGTCAGAATATGAAATATTGTTAAACTCGTCAAAGCTACCGTTTATTGATTATCTGTCAGCAGAATTTCATACAAATGAACATTTGAGCACCAAGGGATTCAACCCACAAATGTTGTATGAACATTGTTGCCACTATATTCCGGCTGAAAATATCAGCTATATGACCTGGGACATTCCTGGCTAAACAAAAGCAGCTCGGTTATTGATGCTTATAAACAGATACTTGTCGACCTTGGTTTTCTAAAATTTGAATGATTTCAAAATTATTCTCTATATATTGCATGACACTATCGATTTCTTCTGAGGATAGTTCAAAAAATACTTGTCGATCAATAACTAAAAACTCCGTATCTCGTAAAACCTCTAATACTCTTGGATATTTCATTGTATAAAGGAAGTAATTGGGGCGATCTGCATAATAACCAACTATGGGGCCTTCATGCATCACGGTGATAACTGTTTCTGGTGATGTGATTTCTGCAAGGTAATGACCAGTATCTTCAAGCACACTATAGTATTGTTGACTATAGAAAATTCGGTGTGAAAACATAGGCTCCCACCAACTTTCTATTTGTTCCCATTGAGCCTTTGGTGGTATTTTAAAAGGTGAAATATTCCAAGCTAATAGTAATACAACAACCATTATGGGAATTAATCTCATTGGTTTTGTCCGCACAAACCTCCACACAGAATCCCAATCAACCAGCATCCCAATCATCATAGCAACCACTGGTATCAGAGCGATGATATGACGTGGCTCTTTTATACTAATAAAAAACGAAATACCAGTAGCAAATCCAAAATACAACAATAATAGCCAAAATATTTGGGGAAGTTTCCGACGAAACCAAATGAAATAAGCAAAAATTGATGCCACAAATAAAATAATCATTCCCCAACTATAGAAATTATTGCCAAGCATATTTAACCAAGGCAGCATTTGAAGATTACGTGTGCCCGCTACATTATTGGCTCCATGAACAAATCCCAACCAGCTTGACGTTCCTGCCCAGAATTTACTTTTATCCAGGTTAATTCCCCATAAAACCCACATTATCGTCGCTATGATGGTTGGCAACACAAACCAAACAGATTGCAGTATGCGTTCTTGCCAATTGCGCCCAAAAACAAAGACGTATAGTGCGGTCACCCCCAAAAAAACCAGCGCCAATTCTTTTAGCATAATGGCGAGAGCAACAGCGATACCTGCTCCAAAATATTGCCAAAATGGACGGCTCCCTTCTCTGGACAATAAGTATATTGCCATGAGAATGAAAAACATCATGGGAACCTCCATCGTCAAGAAGTAAGAATAAATGGCGAAAAATGTGTTCAATGCTAACAATAACCCGGCCACAAAACTGGAAACGGCCGTTTGCTCCCGACGCACTATCAAATAAGTCAAAACAATACTGCCAATGGCAAACATCATCGTAACCATGCGCGTCCACAACAAACTTTCACCGAAAAGATAAACAGATGCTGAGACCAAATAAAGATAAAGCGGGGTGTGAATAAAATACAAACGTCCTTCCGGGCTAATAGAACGCAAAGGTAATCCAACGCGGTGGATATTTCTAGCAACATCTAGAAACACCGCCTCATCATAATCTGTTATACGTACATAATAAACGAGGATAGCTTGAAAAAAGAGAAAGCCAATTAGGGCAAGTGAAATGAGTTTATAGTCAGTTTTATTCATTGTGGCGGTGGTTGGGGGAAAGCATAAATACGCACTTCAAAATCGCCATCATCGAACATTTTTTCCAAACGAAGTTGGCTCCAAAGCGCTTCATAGGCTGCTATTTGGTCTTTATACCTGACGGGCTCTCGAAAGAAACGGCCGTAGGCACCTTCGCTAAATATCAAATAATCAATTTCATTCTCCTGGTACCATTCAAAAGGTTTTTCTTGCAGATTATACATGCTCTCGATAGGAAACCGTGCTCTATCCATATAAGGTACATAAGACTCAACCGCAATTTTTGACTCTTCCGGTAAATTATCTGCAATCCATACACGTGCCGTTTCTCGGCTGTCAACCGTCATTAGCTTCATCGTATTGCGTATTGATCTTTGTAAAGGCACAAAAAATGCAATGAGCATAATCAATGCCACACCAACTAATAGTCCCGCAGTCTTATATGATTTCTCTTGTTTAGACAGCTTTTCAAATCCCCAGACAAGTAAATTAGCCGCTAATAAAACAACAAATGGAAGCGTAGGCAAGATCGTACGGTCATTTCTCACGATAAAGCCATTGATAAAAATAAAATAAATAATCGGGAAAACCGCAATAAACAGGGTAACTTTTGATCGGGCGAAAATACCTCGAATAATCTCTATAACTGCCAAGATAAAGACTATACCTTCCACGCGCCACAAAAAAGACAAATACCAGCAGAACGTATTGCCCTCCATGCCCGCATGACCGGTTGCATAATGTTCAGCATTAAACTGAATACCTTCCAAGAAGGTTTGATAATCTAAAATAACATACGGTGTAGTGACGAAAAATGTGGCTATGCTCAAAACATGATATTGCCGTAACGTAATTTGATGCCACGAAAGGTAAAACCTTAAGGTCTCCCCCTGAAGAGGCTTTTTATTTTCTCAAAACAGGTAGAAAAGCTTGTTTGGGGTTAATAAGAACAACTCCAGATATAACATTATCACTTTCTGAACCCTCCACAAGCAAATCACCGCTGTCGGCTTTGACCCAATAACGGTATACGCCAGAAGTCAGATCATGCCAATCCACACTCACCTTCATGGATTCATGTGCGCAACCACTCATGCCAGTCACAGTGACCGAACCAATGCTATCAGTCATTGCTTCATCTGCGTAAAAAGTAATGGTAAATGGATTATTTACATTCGCATCACCATTGTTATAAATATCTGCCGATAGCGTAACCGTCGCCGTTGTTGCCGGAGAAATAACAAACCCAGCAACGCTCGCTGCATTCCAGGCAAATAAATTAGGAACAGGTGTCCGCTCTGCCATTTCAGCTTGAAAAGCAGCACCTACTGCCGTCTTCACAGTTAACGCCTCACTGTTATACAAATTGCTTGCATTGCCCACCCACGGAGTATAGACACTGTACCAAAGAATTTGTTGGACTAAACGATAATCATCAACTGCCATGCCTAAATTTGTATCTCTTAACTCCCCAGGCCCATTAACAAGATCAAATGTTTTACGCAAATAATTGCTAACACGTGTAGGTGTAAAGCATTGCCCATATTCATCCTGAAGAAAACAGCCGCCAGCATCTAATTCATAACCATATAAAATTGAGTATTCGGTAATGAGTAACGGTTTATGCTGCTGCCCATGCGCTTTCATCCAGGTACGAAAATCTCTGATTTGACGCTTAAAAAATGCCACGTTGTCATGATCCGCAAAGCAATACACGTCATTGTTGACATTGCCACACTTTTGCGCTGTGCCATCGGATGATTTCATACCTAAGGTGGGGTCAGTGCCAACAGCTACTGAGGCAATGCTATTGGGCATGTAGTTAGGCGTCACTTCCGGCATCACATACAGATGTATAGTCCAAACATCAGCCGGGATTTCCATGTTATACGCAGCATGATACGCTTCAGATATCATATCCAGATACTGTAGCCGCCCAGGTGTAATCTCTACCAATCCGGCCGTGGCAACCTGGGCGCTAGGATCACGTGTTTTAATGTATTCATAAACATCATGAAAAGCACGGGCATACATATCAGGCATCATATCGTCTTGGGCGCTGCTATGCGCAGTTGGACCACGATCAGGCTCATTCCCCACAATCCAGGTGGCGCCTAGATTATCATCTATTATTGCGCCTAGTCCCGCCTCTGTCAGAGGGGGGCTGACCGTATAATCATCAAGGTAAACATTATCGCCAGCTTTAACTTGATTCAGGCGAATCATAGGTAAAAAATCTATGTTTTCGGGTGCCGAATTAATAGGGCTTGTAGAAAAATCTAAATACCAGCCTGCACCTAAACTAGACAACATAGCGCCTTGATTTTCTCCAAATGTTGCCACGCCAAAGCGACAACTGAGTTCAGCTGCAGATAAATTATGAAGTTGCTCACTATCACTGGGTATTTTGCCAGTGGCTGGCATTACAGTGGCTATAATGGCTAACAGGGTTATGAGTAGTGCAAAGATCCCGATTGTTGTACGAAATTTTTTTGCTGTCTTAGGCATATTTTTTATTTGAATAAAGCTTTCTCAACAGAAGGCTTACATGAGGGACTCTAAACGTGTTAGACGATCATCAATTGAGCGAAGCAGGCGGTTTGTTTGGATAAGTTGAGCCGTTAATTCAGCGGTATCCCGATTATGGGCTGTTTGTT
>JACSSI010000472.1 GCA_014879345.1 Anaerolineae bacterium
CTGACCAGTTCACAGCTAGGCCGCCGCTTCGTGATGGGACACTATCAAATCGGGTCTACCCATCTCTACATCAGCCGCGGCATTGGCCTCGAAGGTCTCAGCGCCCCCCGCTTGCGCTTCCTCTGCCCGCCAGAGATGACGCTGGTAACGATTAAAGCAGTGAACAGTGTTCAGTAAACAGTGTACAGTTTTGCGAACCCCACTGTACACCGAACACTGTTCACTCTATCTCTATCTCTCTACTCTATCTTTTACGCCAACGCCGACCACACTTCCAATTTCGATTTCACACGCCGAATCACTTCATTCGTAAACTCGTCAGTGCGGGCATTGCCGCCAATATCGGCGGTGCGGATGCCTTCGTAGACCGCTTCCAGTGTCGCTTCATAGATAGCGCGGCTGGCTTGTTTGGCCTCTGGCTCCTTGAGGTAGCTGAGCAGACCGGCGCCCGCCAGAATCATTGCCATCGGATTGGCGGCGTTGCGCCCTTCCAGGCTGGGAGCCGTGCCATGCGGTGCTTCTGCCATCACGCAATCAACAGTGCCGTCATCATCGACGGAAATCACCATCGATTCAGAACCGGCGATGGAGCCAAACATTTGTAACACGAGGTCAGAGAGCAGGTCGCCATCACGATTGAGGCTGGGGATGACCAGCGGCTCGCCGGTGGTAGCCAGCAGCAGGGCGAATGTGGCATCAATCAACTGCGGTTCGTAACGTATATCTGGATGGCGCAATGCCGCTTTGTCTAATTCTTCCTTAAACATGCCTTCGTATACCGGGCTGACGGTGTATTTGGGGCCGCCAAATACTTTCGCCCCGTTTCTACGGGCGTGCAAAAACGCATATTCAGCCACATCGCGGCAAACGCGGCGGTTTAATTTCTCGGTGCGGAAAGCCCATTCATCCGGTGTGTCTTCTTCGCCTTCACGCCATTCTTTGGCGCCATAGGCATCATCCCGCGCCATGCGTACCACGCTGATGGGGGAGTAGATACCGCCTACGGGACGAACGCCTGGAATGCGGCGACCGGTACGCAGAATCACTTCCGCGTCAATTTCTTCACGCAAAATACGATTGGGACTGCCAACATCTCCTTTGATTTCTGGGGTGATGGTGGCTGCTTTCAGCCCGATGCGGTGCTTACGAATTGCTTTACCGGCGTCATGAACGACCTGATTCTTGGTTGCTTGTCGATTAGCGAGGCTGAGATCGAAATGTAAAAAATCCAGCTCAAAGCGAATGACGTTGGGGTCTAAAACCCGCAGCGCCTCATTTAATAATTCTTGTCCTGTTTGGTCGCCATCGAGGACGACGATTGTTCTAGCCATGTTATCTCTCTCCTAGTTTGGTGTTGTATGATTGCAAACTGGACAGTGGGGCAAAGGACTTGTCACTTACAAGCCCCAACCCTGGGGGATGAAATAAGCCGCTGTCCAGTTGTAAAAAAGCTTGAGGGTTATTTTCCGGCGTGTAGCTTAACACGGATGATGGTGGTTGGAAAATGGTCGGTTTCTACTAATTTAGTTTCAGGTTTGTCGTAATGACCCCCACCCTAACCCTCCCCCTGAAAGGAAGAGGGGACAGTTGCTCCCTCGCCCTTTGGGGAGAGGGCTGGGGAGAGGGGTGAATTTCCGAATTAAAGTGCAAGTGTGGTCACTCCGAACCTATTTATTGTTTCGGGAGCGTAAATAGTTCGTGTATCTGGGCAGGGCGTTGGTGTAGAGCCAATACCAGAGTGGTTTGTTGACATAATCCCACGCGCCAATGTGACGCACGACTTGGCCGTTGAATCCCTGTTTGAAGCGCCACACGCCCCATAACTGATCTGTTTCTTCAAATTCGGAGGGTGCGCCCCACATGTCGTAGATGGTAGCGCCTTGTTCTTTGGCCCAGCGGATGGCTTCCCATTGCAGGAGGTAGGTGGGCATCCGGTTGCGCTCTTCGTTGGTGGAGGCGCCGTACATGTAGGTGACGGTTTGGTCGAATTTGATGAGGACGACGGCGGCGATGGGGTTGTCTTCGAAGGTGGCGATGAGGGGATGGGCCATGCCTGCGTCGTAGAAGGATTGCCAGGCGTCGAGGTAATAGTCGGTGGGGCGAATGGCAAAGTTATCACGAACGGCCGTTTCCTCATACATTTTCACGATAGCAGGGAAGTCAGCGGGTGTGCCGTGTTTGATTTCAATGCCTTTGCGCCCAGCCAGACGAATGTTGTAGCGTGTTTTTTGTTTCATGGCCGCCATGATTTCATCTTCAGATTGGTGCAAGTCGATTTCCACGGTATTGCGGAATTGAATCTGTTCCGCAGAGTAGCGCCAGCCCCGTTGCGCCAGTTCTTTGCTAAATTTACTGCCGATGGGCGACGGCCGTTCTGCTTCTTCTCCCCAGCTTTTGACCACATCCGGATCGATTTTGATGAAGATTGCGTTTTCCTGTTTGGCGATGTTTTCCAGTTCTGCTAACACCACGCGGCGTAATGCCCCATCGTTATAGTTGAGGATGGGGCCTTTTGGCACGTAGAGGATGGAGTAGGGCGAGCGTGGCACGCTGCGCTTAAGGATCAAGGCGGCCGCCAGTGGATTCCAACTGCTTTCAGCGATGGTGAGCAGGCAGGGAATGGTATCCCAGCCCCAACGGGCTTTGAATTGTCCCCAGGTCCAGCTTTGCAGCGGGTGGGCGTTGGGCAAAGCGCCGAGTGCCTTGGCCCAGGCAGCCGGGGATTTTTCTACTTTGAAGGTGGAGGCGCGGTATTGGGTGTCGGGTGTCATGGATTGCGACTTTTGGGTAATGGTTTATTACATAGTGCGTAGTGCGTAGTGCGTAAAAACCGAGGTCTTACGCAATACATACTACGCACTACGTTTGAATTTTTGCTTAGGTACGCACTCATCGGTTTCTCCGCCATTGATACAGTTTATGGACGTTTTTATTGTAAATGCGGTCGGCGGCACCGACGGTACGTTTTATCTCGCCGCCGTAGCCTCGTTTGGCGCGGTAGACACCCCACAGGCCATCGTGACGGTCGGCGAAACCAGCTTCTAATTCTGCTTCGGTGGCATCGGGGATGCCCCACATGTCGTAGCTGGTGCAGCCTTGTTCTTTGGCCCACTGGATGGCAGCCCATTGCAGGGCGTAGGTGGGCATACGCTGCCGCTCTTCGTTGCTGGAAGCCCCGTAGAGGTAGATGGCTTTGTTTCCGAAAGACGAGACCATGATGGCGGCTAACGGCCGTTTCTCAAATTCTGCAATGAACATAGCAAGGTGGCCGTCGGGGGCAAACAGGTCGAAAGCCGTTTTGTAATACATCGGGTCGTGGATGCCAAAGCCGTCACGTTGACCTGTTATCTGCATCAGCCCGTTGAAAATGTGAATATCGACACTGGTTCCCTGGCGCACCACAATCTCTTTACGTTCCGAAAGGCGGATGTTGTAGCGTGTTTTCGACTTCATTGCTTGCAGGATGTCATCAAGTTCTGGCTGCAAATCAATGACGACGGTGTTGGGCGGTTGGATGGTGTCGGTGTTGGGCAAAATCTCATGCTTTTCGCATAGAGAAACCCAGGTGTCGTTAGACATGTCGGCTTGCCACAGCAGCGGTTCCATTTTGAGCAGGCCGACGCCTCGTTGGTAGGCGGCATGGTCGATCTGGTTGAGCAGCACGGTGACTTGCTCGTCGTCCTGCCAGTCTACCAGCGGTCCATGCGGGATGTAGCCGATTTTGATGAGTCCCAGCGCTTTGGCGCGGAACAAGATTTGGGCTCCAGCTACCAGTTTCCCATCCTGGCGCATCCACACGCGCTGCGATTTCCAACCAAATTTGTTTTTGAGTGCCGCCCAGGCGGTGGTTTGCAGGATGCTGCCGTTGGGATGGGCTGCCACAAAGGCATCCCACTCGGCATCTTCTGCTGTGTAAGGCTGTTCAGCCAGTTCAAATAAGTTAGATGTCATAGCGGGGCGGATATATACCTGATTGGGGCGGGAATGGCAACTTTGTTAATAGGGCGCAGGAGGTGTTCGGTGTTATAATTTTGCGACGATAATAACAGAAACGATAGGGGACATTCCACATGGCACAAACGCGAACGCTTTACCGGTTACAGCTGATAGATTCGGAAATGAAAGAGAAGAAGACGCGCTTGTTGGCGGTTATCAACGAGCAGAAAGAGTCGGCTGCGTTGGTGGCGGCGAGGGGGAGGGTGGAAACGGCCGTTGCTACCCTGCAAAAATACCAAACCCAACACAAAAAATACAACACCGAACTAGAAGACCTCAATACCAAAACCAAGCGGTCTGAAGATCGGCTGTATTCGGGCAATGTCAAAAACCCCAAAGAACTGGAAGATTTGCAAAACGAAATCAAATCACTAGCTCGCCGCCGTGCTGCTTTAGAAGATGACATTCTAGAGATAATGGTGCTTGTGGAGGATGCCGAAGGTGAAAAACTGGCGGCCGAAGAGGTGCAGTTCAAACTAGAAGCAGAACGAGAAGCGGCAGCGGCAAAACTAGCCAAAGAGCAAAACGAGTTGGCGCTGCGCCTCCATCACCTCACTCAAGACCGCCAGAAACTGGTCGCTGAGATTGACGCCGCTTCCTTAGATGATTACGAAAATTTACGCAAACGTAAAAATGGGGTGGCGGTCGCCAAACTGCGTGTTAACCAATGCCAATCTTGCTTCACCACTTG
>JACSSI010000473.1 GCA_014879345.1 Anaerolineae bacterium
GCCGGAACACCAAAGACCTCAGCATACGCCAAGTCTCCTGCCATATGCGAAGCACCGACGTTGGAGGTGGCATAAAGCAGCCCCATCCCTTTAGCGCCACGCGGGTCATAACCGGGAAATTCCAGCTTTTTCGCTGTCATAGAAAATTCGGGATGGCCGTATTTGTCGGCCAGACGGTAACTGCCTTCAGCCAGGGTATCGCCAAAACCTTCACGGTAAGCCGTTTTGCGTGTGAACGCGATGACAGCATCACCATCGCCAAAACGGAGCGGCTGCCCCACATCATGCGGCGGGATGATTTCTTTCTCGACCATTTCCATGGCGCAGGCAATGGTCATGCCCACGGAAATGGTATCCATGCCTAACTCGTTGCAAATGTAATTGGCTTTGGTGATGGCCGCCAAATTATCCAACCCGCAAGCACTGCCGATGGAGACAATGGTTTCGTATTCTGGCCCTTCCCCTTCACCTTCATAGCCCGGTTCATCTACGCGGGTAACACGGCCGCAGGAGATGGGACATTTGTAGCAAGGTTTGGGGCGAATGAGGAACTGGGCGTTCAAACTGGGGCCGTTGATTTTATCAACCCCTTCAAATTGCCCTTGCTGGAAGTTGCGCGTGGGCAAGATGCCCATTTCATTGGTAACGTCAGGGACATAGGGTGTGCCGTAGATGCGCAGTGTGGATTTTTTGGAAGCTGTACCCACGTCGATTTGCATCTCACGGCTCAATTTGTTCATGCCCTCTTCATCGGCTAATTGGGTTGTGTGCGTACCCTGGGCGACCACGCCTTTGAGGTTTTTGCTGCCCATAACAGCGCCTACGCCAGATCGGCCAGCCGCCCGATGTTTGTCGTTCATGATGCAGGCCATTTTGACGAGGTTTTCGCCAGCCGGGCCAATGCAGGCCACTTTGGCTTTGGCATCGGTTTCAGCCAGAAGGATATCGGTGGTGGTGGGCACATCTTGTCCCCAAATATGTTCGGCTGAACGAATTTCAGCCTCTTGGTCGTTGATCCAGAGATAAACGGGCTTTTCGGCACGTCCTTCAAAGATGATGAGGTCGAAGCCGGTACGTTTGAGCCAGGTGGGAAAGTCGCCGCCAGAGTTGGAATTGGACAAAGCGCCGGTTAGCGGCGATTTTGTGACGACCATGTAACGGTTGCCCGTAGGGGCAGGACTGCCGGTTAGCGGCCCGGTGGCGAAGATGAGTTTGTTTTCTGGTGCTAACGGATCGACTTGTGGATCGACTTCATCATACAGGTATTTGATGGCCCAGCCCCGGCCGCCGATGAAATCTTTGGCGGTTTGCGGGTCGAGGGGTTCGATTGTGGTTGTTTGCTCGGTCAGGTTAACGCGGAGAATTTTGCCATGCCATCCGTACATTTGTGACTCCTTGTGGGAAATTTTAGCCGCCAGCAATAGCCGGGAAGGCACAGACCACGTCTCCTGCCTGGAGAAGTTGATCTGGCTCTGGGGAACGGCCGTTTACCAATACCACGCTCGCTTCATCTGTGGGCACACCAAGCTGCATTAGAATGGAAACGGCCGTTTCGCCTTCCTGCGCTTCCATATCCTGAACACCACGGGTGCATTCAGGTGGTAGGAAATCTCGGTATGTGGCGAACAATTTGACTTGTATCTGCATCCTCAAACGATAATATGATTTACTGATTCTGGCAATGGCAAAGCAAACATCCAAACAAGTTAACGTTTTGTAAATTTCATAGTAATTTGTGGCTGCATCCGTTACACTTATCGCGCACTGCGTCATAGAGATAGGTGCAGGGAAATAGATTATGGATGAAGCAATATCTAAAAAAGAGGTAACAACCCTGGGCGGCGGCTGCTTCTGGTGTTTGGAAGCAGTCTATGATGATCTGATAGGGGTAACATCTGTCGTTTCCGGCTATGCTGGCGGTCACGTACCGAACCCGACGTATGAGCAAGTGTGCGCCAAAACCACCGGCCATGCCGAAGTGGTGCAAGTCACTTTTGACCCCAGCATCATCACTTTCCGCGAGATTTTGGAAGTGTTCTTCACCATTCATGACCCCACAACCTTAAACCGGCAAGGAAATGATGTTGGGCCGCAATATCGGTCTGTTATTTATTATCACGATGAAGCCCAGAAAGTGACCGCAGACGCTGTCATCGCTGAATTTAATGCAGCGCAAATCTGGCCGGATGCCATCGTGACAGAAGTTGAACCACTTGATATTTTTTATGTGGCTGAGGATTACCATCAAGCCTATTTTGAAAACAATCCCTACCAGCCCTATTGTCAATTCGTCGTCGCCCCCAAAGTAGCCAAATTCCGTAAGAAGTTTCGTAACAAACGCAAGTCAAAATCTGGGTAACGTATTATTTATTCCGTAGGGGTAAACGAAGCGGAAAACGAGTCTTTATTCCTCCTTTAGGAAATTTGTGAATGTTTAGCAATACCAGCAAATTTTTGCGAATTTCCTGGGGAGGAATCGTGATTTACAGGTAGCTATTGTTTTGCTTGTAGTTCGCCCATTTGTGGAGCCTCTGCCCAAGTTTTGAAAAGCCGAGAAGTAACCGGTGACACATTTTCTTCCTCTCATCATTGACACCGATCCAGGTGTAGACGATGCCCTTGCATTGGCTTGGCTGTTGACGCAAGCTGCCTTTGACGTTCATGTATTGGGTATTGGTGTTGTCGCGGGCAATACCAGTGTGCAAAACGCGGCACGCAATGCACTTACCGTACTCCACACTGTTAACCGCACCGACATCCCCGTTGCTATTGGCGCAAAACAACCCCGGGAATTCCCTCTCAGCCAATCGAATATTTTAATTCACGGCACTGATGGCTTGTGGGGAGCCAGCCAAAACCATGATTTGGACGGCTGCACCACAGATATTGCCACATTTTACCGCGATTTAGCCCTTGCCCATCCCGGGGCAACGTTGTTGACGATGGGGCCGTTGACGAATGTGGCGCTTGCCATCGAGCGTTATCCGCAAGCGCTGGCGCAGTTGGGACGGCTGTTAATTCTGGGCGGCACGAAGGCCAAGGGCAGCATGACGCCGGTGTCGGAATATAATTTCTGGCAAGACCCTCATGCCGCACAGATTGTGTTGGCTTCTGGCTTGCCCATCACGCTGCTGATCCGAGATGCGTTTACGGCGTTTCAACTGAGTCAGGCTGATTTGGCTGTGATTTGTGGCGGCGAAACGGCCGTTCCCCCAATCCTGCGCACCCCCATCCACCTGTACACACGCCTCTACACAGAAGTGGGCGGACAAACGGCGGCCACCATCCCCGATTTGGCCGCCGTTCTGGTTGCTGTAGACCCCACCTTTACCACCACCCAACCCGCCCTGGTAAAAATCATCACAGAAGATGGGCTAACACGCGGCCAAACAATCATCGGGCAGACGTTCTCTGAGCAAGTGACGATGATTGCCGACGATGACGAGATGGGGCGGCTGGCACAAGAAGCGATGCAAGACCCCGCCTTTGATTTTCAAGCGCGACTGGCTGAGATTTTAAGGCGTGAACCGGCTAATGTGGAACTGGTAACGGCCGTTGATGGTCCCCGTATGCGCCAACTATTTTTAGAAACCATAAAAGGAACAAGCCAGACAACATGATAAAAGCAGCAATCTTTGACCGAAATAACGTTTTAATTGAATACGATTTTAAATACGCTCAACATTACTTTGAACCGCTGCTGCCCATTTCCATCTTTGAATTGGGCAACCGTTGGCAAACCTGGGGAGAAACTGTCGGCTTCCCAGCCAATGCTGCTGCTGAGAAACAATTCTGGGGCGGGTTTTGGGATCAGATTAGCGATGAATACAACCTGTCATCTGAAGCACGGGATAAACTTCATGCCTTCCGTTACATAGATGTCCTCCGGCCATTCCCAGACGCCCGTCCCACACTCCTGGCATTACGAGAACTAGGGCTGCAAATCGGCGTCTTGTCTAACTTTCCGTTGGCAACAATCGAATCTTCCCTGGCAGCCGTTAACCTGCTAGATTGTGTCGATGTTGCCCTATCCTCCACCAATATCGGCGTCGCCAAACCAAACGCTGAAGCCTACCAGCACATCGCCCAGGCTATGCACATTGACTACCCAGAAGCTGTATTTATCGACGACACCTTGGTTCATATACAAGCGGCACGAGAACTAGGAATGCATGCTTATTTATTAGACAGGCAGCAAGCAGAACACGATTTAGCATCTGGCTTGATATGCGAACTAACCATCATACCTGAACTTTGTCAGAGGTAAATTTCTCAGGTGATGCCTGAAATTTTGCAGGTGTTTTGCAGGTGTTTTAAAGACAAAAATCTAATTTTCACAAAATATGAGGTTACAATTCAGTACCTATGAGAACAGTAAAACAGGAGTCTAACCAACGTTTATTAACGGCTGGTTGGTAGTAACGGCTAAAGCTGTTATTACAAACTGATTCTCATCGCACAAGCGTCATGGCCCGTATCTATTAGTAGTACCATGGCAACGTCACAATCAATTTCAAGTATCGGTATTCACAAACCTGTGTTTATCAATAATTTGGAGTGTGACAGTAATCGTAAAGAAGGAAGTATCGCATGAATACCCATCAAGAAATTTTAATAACTGATTTACGTTCTCTTATTGCCGAACTGGGTACAAACGGCGGTCAAATGAGCGCCTCTGTTT
>JACSSI010000474.1 GCA_014879345.1 Anaerolineae bacterium
GTACGAGTGCGTAAAGTTCTCCCATGCGTTCTAATGATTTTTGGGCACCGTCAGGAAATTCATCGAACTTGGTGGTTAAGAAAATATCGAGTGCTTCCTGCCCTGCTTCTGTTTCATCCATTGCCAACAGCGCTTCCCGGATTGAGTCAGATAATGGTTGGGAAATATCGGCGCCCACGAGGACGAGTTGCCGCGGCACATCTTCGGTTGCGGCAATAATTTTTAATTCTGCTTGTGTTTCTTCTGGCAGTCTGCTAAAGGTTACATTGTCGATGACGCCCACCAGCACTTTGCCGCTGATGAGCCATTGAATGGTTGTGTTATCGGCTGTGCTGAATACGTAGCCAACTTCGTCCTCAGAAACGGCCGTTTCCAGGCTGCTTTTAAGCGAGGGATTCATACCGTTTTCAATGAGATAGGCGAGGGGCAGCATGTAGCCAGAGGTGGAGAAGGCTTCTTCAAAAGCCACCATTTTACCGGACAAATCTGCCAAATTATTCAACTCAGAATCTGCTTTGGTGATAAATACAGAATGGTATTGATCAACACCATATTTCAAGCGGCGCAAAATGGGTGTTGCCCCGGTCTCCTGGCTTATGATCAGAGCCGGATAGGGGCTGTCAAAGTATAAGTCGACTTCACCATCTTTCATCCATTGAATCATGGTGTTTAAGTCTGGCGCAATTTTGACTTCGCCTTGGGTGATGCCTTGATCGGCGAGTTGGGCAGCCAGAAAATCGGCCAGGGGTTGGGTGCCTTCGATGGTTTCGGCTGGTTCGTCAGAAATATCACCAATGACCAGGGTAGCGCCAGTGTGATCATCTGTGGCAGTTTCTGGTTGGATGGGTTGTTCTGTGGTGCAAGCCACCAATAATATTATTGTGCTAATGAGAATAAATAGAGTCCAATGTTTCATAGCTTCTCCAAATGATTGGCTATTGTGCCAAATAATGTTTGGTTTGTGTGTGAAAATTTGCCAAATCTTTGGCGAGGAAGCTTTGCAGCACCTCTGTTTCATGTGTCATTGTTACACAGAACGGCCGTTTTTGGAATGGTTTCAAAGTCATGTAGGTAAGTGGAACGTCATCTGTTTGCACGCTTCTGCATGGTTTCTCTTAAATCTCCAGTCAGAAAGTTTTGAAACATCACATCCCGGTTGATGTGTGTGTGGCTGAACGCTTCAGCGATAGTCTCTGAGGAAAGCTCCACAAAGGGTACTCTGGCTAGTTTAACAATCCAGAAAAGTATATCACGAGCCTCTCAGATTGGATGTAAGTTTTCTATGCTAGACTATAAATAGCGACTAAAAAAGATGATGTAAAAGGGGCGGGGGCTGTTTTGGCTGTCCGTCTCACCCACACCCACAAGTTGAACTGCGATGAATGATTACATTAAGATTTATGAGGTGGGGCCGCGTGACGGCCTGCAAAATGAAGCGACTGCAATCGACACCCTGAAGAAGTATCATCTGATTGACAGCCTGGTGGCGACTGGTTTGCAGCATATCGAGGTGACCAGTTTTGTGCATCCAAAGGCTGTGCCGCAGATGGCAGATGCGGATGTGGTGATGAAAACGGCCGTTTCCAAGCACAAACACACCGATGTCATGTTTACCGGCCTCGTTTTCAATGAGCGCGGCTATGAGCGGGCATTCGCGGCTGGCTGTCGGGCGATGGCATTTGGCGTCTCCGTGAGCGATACGTTCAGCCAGCGAAATACACGCCGTTCCTCTCAAGAAGCGTTTGCTACCACTCGTGAACTGGTTACACGCGCCAAACGTGATGGGGTTTGGACACGTGTCTATGTGATGACCGCCTGGGTTTGCCCCTTTGAAGGAATTATGGCGTCTGGCAGGACAACGGCCGTTGCCGAACAAATCTGGGAGCTTGGCATTGATGAACTGGCACTGGCTGACACCATTGGACACGCCAGCCCGTTAGCCGTGGGACAGTTAATGGAAAATTTAGGCAAACGCCTGGATATGAACCGGCTGGCTGTTCATCTGCATGACACCCAGGCCATTGGCCTGGCTAACGCCACGACGGCGATGCAGGCGGGTGTGCGCATCTTTGACAGCAGTGTAGGCGGTTTAGGGGGCTGCCCATTTGCTCCTGGCGCGGCTGGCAATCTAGCCACAGAAGACCTTGTATTTCTAGCCTATAAATTGGGTCTGGGCAGCGGCGTCGATTTCCGTAAGTTGTGGCAGATTGTTTATGACATGGAACAGTGGATAGGGCGTCCCATAGGGGGGCGCACCCGTCAATGGTGGGAAAGTGTCTGCAACAACGAACCGGCAGTTGTTTTTAAATAACCGGTTTGTAGTAACGGCTTTAGCCGTGTGCGCTTTTGTAAGAACTGCTCGCTGAAGCGGTTACTACAAACAATACAGAAAACGCTTTTTGTGGTAAGGCTAGGCCGCTACCTGCGCCCGCAGGGCATCCGGATCAAGAATCGTGATTTGCCCTTGCTCGATACGAATCCATTGGTGACGGCGAAAGTCGCGCAGGTTTTTGTTGATGCTTTCCCGTGTCGCCCCGATCAAACTGGCTAAATCGCTTTGTGTGAGTGTTATATTGATGTAGACGCCGTTTGCCTGTGCTTGGCCGTAGTTTTGTGCCAGTTCCATCAATTTGCGTGCCAGTCGCTGTGAAACGCCCAGAGAAGCGAAACTGTCCATTTGTTTGGTATTGTAGCGCACGCGCGTGCTCAGTTCGTTCATGAAATTGAGAGCAAATTGGGGATAACGGTGCATGTGTTGCCGGAAGGTTTCCCGGGTTAAGGTGCAGAGAATGGTGGGGGTCATGGCAACGGCCGTTGCCGAGCGCGGCAGTCCGTCAATCACAGCCAACTCGCCAAACATCTGCCCCACAGATCCCACTAAAATCACAGACGTTTCACTGCCGTCTAGGCCGTTGACAAAAATCCGCACTGAGCCAGCTTTTACCAGATACAATAATTGTCCCGAATCTCCTTCGTGAAAGATAATCTCACCGGCTGCGAAATGTCGTTCGACGATATCTTTGCTGATTTGAAGCAGATCAGAATCAGGCAAATTGCTAAACAGAACCGTTTGTTTGAGAAATGTCATTTGATCCATGATAAGTTCCGCCGTATCTACAAACCCGTCAAAAAGCCCCTAAATTTGTTTGAGCAATAACCCGACAATAACTGCTAAGGTGATACTGGAGAGTAATTCCACTAAATACAATGTGGTATTTCTGTTTTTCTGCACATCGGGCCATTCTGTGACCAGTCGAGGCAAAATAACCAGCGGCACGAGAATGACTTGTCCGAGCAGGACAAATGTTGTCATAAGTATCCGTTCCAGGATTTCTACATATTTGTTGGTTCTGCCTGGGAATTCAGGCGCTGTGCCTTGCACCAGACCATAAGATGTGAACTTTACCAGAACCCAGGCTGGCATTGTGACAAAAGCATACCCGAGGATAAAAAGCATTATTTGTTCACTTTGGGTGGCGGCCGTGAAACCTGTGGTGAGAGAAGTGAGGGGTAAGTAACCGCCAGCAGCCAGTGCTACCAAAATGATTGTGAAATGAGCGGCCTGGTCTAGCAGAAAACGCGCCAAAGCGGGAACAGGCAGTTTTACATATAACTGAACCGCGTCTATAAAAAAGTGTGCTGCGCTAATAAATAAAACGCCCTGCCACCAATACGGATTGAAAGGAAGTGCAAACATCAGTGTCACCAGGAATACAATACTGCAATGGGCTGCTACGCCTTTCAATTCTCTGCTTTTCCAGGCTGCTAATTTATCCCATTGTAAAACGTAGTCACCAACGAGGTGTGCCAAAATCATTGCAAAAACCATTACGTACCTTCCTATATCGAAATAAGTTCTTTCATACATCAACATCTTAAGGTTTTTGCTGGTGGTTTGCTGTGAAATACGTCACAACTGCGTTGAATTTTAGCGTTCTTTCACGCTATATGAGTTTTATCGGTTGTTTAGATGACGAATGTCACTGGAGGTTAGGCAGCAGGTGTCGTAAATTTTGTAGGAGAATATCGACTGAATAAGTCTACGATAGGGAAAAATTATGTTTCAAGTAACACGGCGTGTCGATTATGCCATGCGTATGATGATTGAATTGGGGCAATTGGACCCCGGTGATAGTTTGTCTGCCAGAGAGATGTCAAGGAAAACGGCCGTTCCCAAAGCATTCCTTCACAAAATCACCTCAGACCTTGTCAAAGCAGACCTGGTACGTACCTTTGCCGGTGTGCAGGGTGGTGTAGCCCTGGCAAAACCCGCGAAACAAATCTCATTGCTTCACGTTGTAGAAGCAGTTGAGGGTAAATTTTGCATTAACTCCTGCTTAATCCGGCCACAAGAATGCCCCCGCGATCTGATTTGCCCGGCGCACACCCTTTGGGGTTCCCTGCAAAATACCCTAATTGGTGAACTTAGCCGCATTACAATTAGTGAATTAGCCATAAGCGCCCGGCAGCTTAAAGAAAATCCGCAGCGTTTCCCGCATACTCCTTATTTATCAGTGATATAAGCAGGGACAAAGTAAACCTCTGAGGTTTATCTAGCAAAAACCTCAGAGGTTTACTGGTTATAAATTTCCTCGTACCCTAAGGTGCGGTTAGTTTTTGTGTAACAAAGCAGACTACAAAAGTCTTGCCAATACGAATTGGCATTAAATTT
>JACSSI010000475.1 GCA_014879345.1 Anaerolineae bacterium
CCAGCGCATCCTGCAACTGGTCGGGGATCCGCCCTGGCCGGCGGCGTGTGAGGCGTGTGTGGGACTGGGGCGCATCCATTATCAATGGAATGATTTGGCAGCGGCTGAACAATTTGCACAGCAAGGGCTGGCATTGGCGCGGCAGTTGGAAAACGTGGACACACCGGCGGCTTGCGGCGTTTTGCTGGCGCGTGTCAAGCTGGCTCAGGGAGACGCGCCGGGTGCGTTAATGATGTTGGCAGAAGCGGAGCAGTTTGTACGGGAGCGTCATTTTGACCAGTGGCTGGGGGAGATAACGGCCGTTCGCATCCAAACATTCCTACAACAAAGCAATCTAACCGCCGCCGCCCAATTAGCCGAAACACACGATCTCCCTCTCAGTCAGGCTCGCGTAAAACTAGCGCAAGGCGAACCCGCCACAACCCTGACAATATTGGAACCAATCCGCCAACGGGCAGAAGCCAAAGCGTGGGCAGATAAACGGCTGCAAGCGCTGGTGTTGCAAGCGTTGGCTTACGGTGCCGCAGGCGAAAGCGAAAAAGCGATGCACCTGTTGGTTGAAGCCTTGACATTGGCCGCGCCGGGTGGCTTGCTGCGCCTGTTTGTGGATGAAGGATCACCGATGGCCCATCTGCTCTACGACGCGTTAGCGCGGGGTGTTGAACCAGAATATATTCACCAACTGCTGGCGGCCTTTCCCACTGCCGACGCTGAACAGACGCCATCATCCACACCGCCAACCGCCGAAACTGGCTTCGTTGAACCGCTCAGCGAGCGCGAAATTGAAGTGCTCCACCTCATCGCGGAAGGGTTGACCAATCAAGAAATCGCCAACCAGCTTTATCTCTCGCTGCACACAGTCAAAGTCCACGCTCGCAACATCTATAGCAAACTAGGCGTCAAGAACCGCACCGAGGCGGTGGCGAAGGCCAGGGCATTGGGCATCTTTTAGTATGTAGCGCAGATTAGACCAATCTCCAAGATTGGTCCAATCTAAAGACCCAAATCACCCTCAAAATGGGCGGACAACAGCCCCACTCTTTAATTCCCCCCATCCACCAAAACTAATCCCCTGATACCTCTTTCGATGTATGACAGTAATCCCCTCTGACTGCTATCGTTAGGTCATCAAATTAATCAACTAATCAAAAAAAGGAGTTAGTTATGGACGTTTTATATTCTGTTTTATCTTGGGGTTCCCCCGTTGGCCTATCGTTATTCTTTTTCTTTTCAGGTGTTGGTGCGGGTATTTTCTTTTGGGGAATCTCCCATATTACAAAAAGCGAAAAGTAAGAAAAATCTTAGCAACCCACCCTTATCCCACTGGTATGAGATGATGTCTAACAAACACACTTTCACAACCAATCCAGATGCCCCACAGATTTACCAAATCAGGCTCGAAGGCCACCTGGGTCATCAATGGGTCGACTGGTTTGATGGCCTGACCATCACACTGACAGACGATGGCGATACCGTTCTCACTGGCCCCGTGGTTGATCAGGCTGCGCTGCACGGATTGCTCAAAAAAGTGCGTGATTTAGGCTTGCCGCTGCGCTCAGTCAACTGCCTTGATTAATCGGTAGTTGTGCTGCCATCTTTAACAAAAGTTGTGCCTAAAGGATTTGCCAGAGTTCGTGTCATTCTGAACGCAGTGAAGAATCCCATACCTCTGGGATGCTTCGTTTCACTCAGTCCTGTGCTGAGCTTGCCGAAGTAATCACGAGGGTAAAGCTCTACGAATTTCCAAAAACCCAAAAATTTTCAGCAAAAAGGAGAAATTTCAAATGAAAACCAAAGTTAATGAACTATCCCCAAACGCTTACGCTCGCATCGCTGGTGTCTTGTATCTGATTATTACGGTTGCTGCTATTTTTGCTCATTTTGTCATTCCTGAGCAGTTTATTGTGCCGGGTGATGCGGCGGCAACGGCCGTTAACATCGCCAATTCTGAAATTCTGTTCCGCTTAGGCGCGATTGGTATGGAACTTGTTATCCTGTTGAGCGAAATCGTGTTGTCTGTGGTACTGTATATATTATTCAAACCAGTGAACAAAACCTTATCGCTGTTAGCGGCCGTTTCTCGCATAGCCATGACCACCATTCACGGCCTCAACTTACTCAACTATTACTTTGTATTGCGCCTTTTGACCGGCAGCAATTACATGATTGCCTTTGGGCAGGAACAAGTGAATGCACTGGTGACGTTATTCCTGGATGCCCACAGCATTGGCTTCACCATAGGCATCGCCTTTTTAGTCCCGCACGTTTTGATTCTGGGATACCTGATTTACAAATCGGGCTATTTCCCCAAAGTGCTGGGCATCCTGTTTGTCGCCGCCGGTGTGGGCTATCTGATTGACACCATTGGCTTGCTACTGGTGCCAGCATACACCACCACACCCGGCTTGATTGCGCTGGTCATCGCTGTTGCGGAAATCTCTTTCCCCATCTGGCTGCTGGTGAAGGGTGTGAAGCGCGAACCCGCACAAACGCATACCCCGGCACTAGAATCCGCCTAAATATCCCGTCGAAGCAAGCACAAAACGCCTCAGAGACTCGGCCGTTACCTATCTGGCCGAGGTCAACAAAGGAAAATCCCATGATTAAACAACTTATCTTAAGCCTCACTTTGATATTGCTGGTGCTGACCGGCTGCACCACCACCCAGAACGACCCGCAGGCGTTCCCGCCCGATGTCGTAGCGGCGATACAAACTGAAATGGACGATCTGACGGCAGGCGAAATGCCACCCGGCATGATCGTGTGGATCGATGCGCCGGAAAACCGGTTCGAGGGAGCAAGTGGTTTTGCCAACCTCAATGACAACACCCCGATGCCGCCAGAGGGCGCGTTTCGGATTGGTAGTATCACCAAGATGTTTACGGCGACGGTGATTCTCCAACTGGCGGAAGACGGTGTGCTGACCCTGGACGATCCGCTGGCACTGTGGCTGCCGGAGGTAGCCGCTCAACTGCCTTATGGGGACCAAATCACATTGCGCCACCTGCTGACGCATACATCCGGCCTGTTTAACGTGGTCGAACACGAGGCTTACTACGCGGATATCTTCACTGAAATGGAGGTTGATGAGGCTGCCGGGAGCGTGACACTGCCCTGCGTGCAACGGGATCCCCACGATACGCTTGCCCGCTACGTCTATGGTCAAGATGCCTTGTTTGAACCGGGGGAACGGTGGCGTTACAGCAACACCAACTACACGCTGCTGGGCATGGTCATCGAAGCGGCGGCGGCAATGCCGCTGGTGGAGGCATATCGCACGCATATCTATGAACCATTGGGCATGACTTCTACGTTTCTGGATTGTTACGAAGAGCCGGTGATTGATGTGGTACACGGCTATACGGGTGATGGGGATGTTATGACCGATGTCACTGAACTGCATGAATCTGTTGGCTGGTCGGCGGGGGGGCTGGTTTCTACCGCACCGGACTTGACCACCTTCGCTCGTGGGTTGTTTGGTGGGGCATTGTTTGACGAGCCAGAGTCACTGGCAGCGATGACAACGGCCGTTCCCGGTAGTTCATACGGTCTGGGCGTGATGCTCCGGGGCGGGTATATGGGTCATGCGGGCGGGATTGCCGGTTTTCGCTCGGTGCTCAATTATGCACCTGAAACCGATACCGTTGTGGTGATGCTCTACAATCACGATGCTACTGATCCCGAAGCAAGTCTGGCAGATGTGATGACTCCGGCGCTCTCGCTGCTGCGGGCGGCGGAGTGAGAATCTGTTTGAAATCCTCATCCATTGTGGGGATGAAGTTATAGTGAAAGAGCCTTTATTCTTTTATTGAGTCATCGTTTTATCCTCTTGGAGTGCGGGCAGCTGCTGCCTGCACTCCACAATCACACCTGTTTAATTCGTTTGTTGAGAAACAACCCGCAAATTGGGTACACCCATTAACGCTGACGCATCACGCCCATCTACCGCAACCCGTACATGCAGTTTAGAAAACCGATACAGTTGCCCGGTGATGGGGCCGCGCACTGTCAGAGTGGTGTGGCCTGTGTATTCAAACACCTTGCCCAAAGCGTTTTGGGAAACCGTATACGTGTGCATCGGTCGTGGTGTACTCGTGGGCGGCGCACTATCTCGCACCGGAAATTGTCTTCGTTTATCACCGCAGCAGCTCATGTTCAGCCTCCATATCATCATCTTCGACATACCAGACTGAGGGTACTGCTTCTTTGTCGCTGGTAAGCCGTTCTATTAAAATGCCGCCTGCCGACAGTGCCGGCCAGAGCGCCAGCCACTCCTGCCACCCATTTCCCAGGAGAAGGGTGAATGGAATGGCTACCCACAGGCTCAAGCAGTAGAAGCAATCCATCAGACTGCCCCAAAAACTATCGCCCGCCCGGTGGCGCAGGCGGACGATAATATCCCACGGGCCATCCTCAGCTTGCAGCAGGTGGGTAAGACGCCACACTGCCAACATGCCAAGAAGAAGCCGGGTTAGATCACGTGTCTGCATGACTGGTTACTCCTTGTTGCCAGAGATTGGACCAATCTTTATGAACTTTAAATAATTATTCCAGTAATCCCCTCTCCCCAGCCCTCTCCCCAAAGGGGCGAGGGAGCAAGGTCGATCCCCTCTCCCTTTGGGGGAGGGTTAGGGTGGGGGTAAATGGTAGTGATGCGTTACCGAAATAAAT
>JACSSI010000476.1 GCA_014879345.1 Anaerolineae bacterium
AGCACGCGCCGCACCTGGTCTGGTGTTTCCAAATAGGGGCGGATGGCTTCAACGGCCGTTTGCCAGGTAATATCTCGCACAGGCTGCTCACTGATAAGTTCACGGCCAAATTTTTCCAGGTAATACCAGGGATTGATTTCAGGATTAAGTTGAGAAACCAACCCAGAAACCATACCAATCGCTCGACCCAAATAGATAAAATCTTGTGGCACCTGGAAGGGGAAATCATAGAGCAAATCACGAAATTCGCGGCTCAGTTCCTGCATTTCACGGGGGTCTGGTTGTGCCAAATCGAGCAGTTTGCGCCCCCAAATACGGTCGAGCAGAATCGTCTGCACTTCCGTAATACGATCCAGGTCAGCCTCCGGCAATAAGAAACCCAAATCCTGGTAAGTATCTGTCAGCGCCCGAGAATCTCGTTTGGAGACGCTGACCAGCAGTTTACGCAGATTTTCGCCCATCAGTTCCGGCACACGCCCCACCATGCCAAAGTCGACAAAAATAAGCCAAAACGGCCGTTTCTCAGCCACTTCCTTATCCCACAATTCATCAGGATACGGGCGCACAAATAAATTACCAGGATGGGGATCCGCGTGGAAAAAGCCCTCTTTGAAAATCTGGCCGAAATAGGTTTCCAGCAGCACACTGGCAACTTCTTTTGTGTCGATATCGGCAGCGATCATGCTTGCCATGTCCACAATTTTGATAGCGGTGACATCTTCAAGCACAATCACCCGTTCGCTGGAATGTTCTCGATACACCATCGGAATGTAGACGTTGGGGCTGTCGGCGTACATGGCCGCAAAACGCTCGGCATTGTCCGCCTCAGACACATAATCCAGCTCTTCTTCCAGGGTGCGGGCAAACTCGTCCATGAGTGCCGGCACGTCAGCACGTTTGCGGATGGGCGGGTAGCGCATGAACCAACGGGCCACAATTTGCAGCGCCGCCAGATCTGTGGCGACCAGCGTTTCAATGTCAGGTCGACGGATTTTGACCACGACTGGCGCACCACGTTCTGAAGTATCGTCTGCGGGAAGGAGCCAGGCACGGTGCGCCTGGCCCAATGAGGCGGCCGCTAAAGGGCGCTGTTCGATATGGGAAAAACGCTCAGTTAAGTCCCCCAAATCTTCGTTTAAGACTGCAAAAATACGCTCTGGCAATTCCGGCGGCACTTCATCCTGTAAGTCTTTCAGTTCATCGGTGATCTCTTGCGGCAGCACATCGACGCGGGTGCTCAGGAACTGCCCCAGTTTGATCATGACGCCTCCCATCAACACAGCCAGAACACGGAAACGACGCGCCAGCAAACGATAACGGCGCGGTCTTGTCAGGCGAGCCTGTGCGCCCAGCAAGGGCAGCCGGGCAAAGATAAGGTCCCACCAGATGAAATGGGCAATGACCCGCGCAAAAAATGTGAGGATGGCGCGATAACGCTGCTTGTCGATAACTGGATTTTGCCCAACAGAGGTCATAGTTTGGTAACGGCCGTTGTCATCAACCGCTGCTCCTCCGTCCCATTATCCCCTACATCAATCAAATCCCCAACCCAAGCCCAAGGAATTCGTTTTGTTTTAAGGTGAATCTGCCCCCAGTTATGCTAGAATAACTATCATTAAATTGTGGACAAATGGGGAACATACCCACCACAGTCGTGTGTTAAACAAAATGTTGTATATAAATTAAATAAGACCGTGCCAAGAGGGGGAAACTCATGTCGGTAAATGATCGCCTGTATCATCGCGCACAGCAGCTTTTTGCAGCCGGAAAGACAGAAGATGCGCGTATTGTTCTTGTTAACGTTTTGGAATCAGATCCCAATAATGTCGATGCCTGGTTTCTGTATCAGGAAACCTTGTCTGACCCAGCAAAGCAAACAGCAATTCTAGAAAAGATTCTGCGGCTGGAGCCAAACCACCAGGAGGCAAAAGTACGCCTGGCTCAACTGAGCCAGGAACCGACAATCACTATCAGGGAACAAGACATTGAGAAAGCTCTTTACCCCTCAGTTTCTGAAACAGAAAAAACGTTAAAACAGAAGGAAAATTATCAACTCGCCATCATCGGGTTGGTAACGGCGTTAATCGTTACGTTTTTTAGTTTCACCTACATCATGTTCGAAGATAGCCAGCAATTGAGCACGCAGAACGAGAATCTGCAAACGATTGTCGCCGAAAAGTCGCGGTTGGCAGAAGCGCATGATGCCTTGAGTGCCAATCATTCACAACTTAAAGAACAGTATGACAGTCAGACAACTCAGTTAAATACGTTGTTAACTGAACATGATTCTTTAGCGAAGGTGTACGCTGCTTTGCAGGTTGATTTTGAGAATGTTCAGGCAAATTTAGTGCAACTGACAGAACGATATAACAATTTGGTGGCGCAATATAATGATCTAAACGGCCGTTATACAGCCCTGGAACAAGAACACAACACCCTGGTCACTTCTTACAACTCCCTCAACCAAAATTACACCACACTTCAAGTCGATTACAACTCCCTTTTCGCTAAATACAACAATCTCAAAGCAATCGCGCTAGAACCACCATATATTCATGTCACGGGAGAACGCACCATCGACCTCGTCTTTTATCGCAGCAATGGCGAAATTGACGGGTGGACAGTGCCTTTTGAAACCTTAGAGGCAAATGTGGTTCGCGGTAATTCCAGTCGAAACAATATTTTGATGAATATGTTCAACCGCGTCAAACTAGAAGGCTTGCAAGCGGCAAATACGACATCACCTGATTTCCGCGTGTTTGTTGACCCAGAACCATTTAAGCAAGTTGTTGGCGATCTTTACTACCAGTCCAGTAGTGAGCAAGCCTTCATCTACGAACTGTGGTTCATCACCACACAGCTAACAAGTTACAATTCCGAAATGGAAGAAACGCCTCGATATCCCTTGGAAACGTTTTTAGCTGGCGGCGGAGATTGTGAAGATACGGCAATCTTGTTAGCAAGTATGCTGAAGGCAGCCCCTCAAAATTGGGAGGTGTCGCTTGTCTATATGGATTCTTATAATCCATACCAGGTCGTTCGTCCCAATCATGTGATGGTACATGTACGCACTGGCTCGCGTGACTATCTCATTGAAACGACTAATCACACGAATATGGAACCTTATGGACAACAAATGGTGGATGGTTGGTATCTGTTGGTAGAGAATTGATAAAGGTGGATTAAGTTTTTAATTGACGGGTAACGGCCGTTATCACCTGAGCAGCCGTCGTTTCAATCGGTTTATTCGACACATCAATCACTTTAAACCGCCCTTTCCGGCAAATCTGGCGTGCTTCTTCAAGCTCTTCATAAAGCTTTGTCACATCATTGTAATCAGACTGTTTACTCACGCCCAATCCATCCTGGCGATGCTGCCGGAACGTCAACAGTTCCACTTCCTCAATCGTCAGGCCAATCACCCGCCGCCGATCCAGCGCAAATAGCTCAGGGCGCGGTGGCACACCGGGCACCAAAGGCACATTCGCCACCTTCCAGCCCAGCACAGACAAGTAAATAGCCAGCGGGGTCTTCCCCAACCGGGATGGCCCCGTCAGCACAATTTCCGCCTCCGACCAACTACCTGGATTCTTGCCATCATCATGATCCAACGTGAATTCGATGGCGTCAATGCGGTCAAAATACTCCTGGTTTTTATAGCGGTATAAGCCCGGCTTTCCTATCGGCTTCTGTTTTAATTTACGCATCAGGAATTCCATCAACGGGCCAATCATATCAATCGCCAACACATCATGTTCCATCGCGAATTGATTCATAAACAAACGTAAATCATTATCCACCAGGGTGTGGACAATCACACCGTTCGTCTCCGCCGCTTCTTTGACGATATAAATCACCTGCTGCGGTTTAAGCACCCGGGGTTTCTTCACCACCGGCCAGCGTACCCCTTGAAACTGCGGCAGCACCGTGCGCACCATTTGCTCACCCAAAGCACCAATATTGCCAGACACCAAATAAATGGGTGGCGCCGTTGTTTCATCTTCAACTATTTGCGAATCATCTAAATGTATTTGTCGGGGATTGAGTTCCATGTGCCACATCATAGCAAAAAACAACGACCAAACCTAGCGCGAAACAACCAAATCCAGAGCATTTCCAAACTATTTGTCACTTAAAGCTCGCCATCAAGCCATATAACTGTGTCCAAAAATTCACGCTCACTCCATGTAAAAACAAAAAGACATTGCCTACAATAGACCCACTGATAAAACAAATGTTCATAATTCGTATCTATACAGGTGGTGGTCAAACTTAGTGCATAGCGGCGGCTGAGCCTGTCGAAGCCAAAGCGATTCGCACCACCCGCCTCCGCCTTCGACAAGCTCAGGCTGCGGCTACCTGAACAGTTACCATAATTATTAGATTTGGAGAAATATGACAAACACAGAATACAATATGCTGGTTCGCATGATAAATGATATGGATATCAAAAGCGGCAAAGTCTTGAAGGCCAATGGACAATGGTACATCGAAGGCAAGCAGTCTGACGTGCCGCGCCCCGTTATCAAGCTTCCCCACTGGACTGAAGGCACTAAAAAAGTGGTGATCGAGCAACAAAAAAGCTCACCCTTCAACTGAGTGAGCTTTCAATAATGATGCCCCGTACGAGACTCGAACTCGTGTTTCGGCCTTGAGAG
>JACSSI010000477.1 GCA_014879345.1 Anaerolineae bacterium
GTATCACCCGCCAATTTCTTCATACGCAGCGCCCGCAGCACCACATCCGGCGCAGATTTGGCTAACGGGATCACACTGCCCACATTCAAAAAGTCTGGCGCCACCAGCATGTAGGCGTGCAGAACATGGCTGTCCAGCATCTCGCCCAAAAAGTTAAGCCGACGCAGCAGTTTTGTCTGTTCTGATGGCACAATGCCCAGCGCATTCTCGGTAGCCCGCAGTGAGGCGGTGGCATGACCCACCGCACAAATGCCACAAATACGGGAGGTGATATGGGATGCTTCGGAAAACGGCCGTCCCCGCAGCATCGCCTCAAAGAAACGCGGCGTCTCCACAATTTCCAGGTCACACTTTTGCAGTTCGCCATTCGCCACATCCACGACCACGTTGCCATGCCCTTCCACGCGGGTAATATGATGAATATCAATGTGTAGGTTCGACATGCACAGCCTCCTCGCGGCTCATCGACATCGTTTGGTTAGTCAAGAATAACGTCAGCTTCGTTTCCACCTCTGCCTGAGAAAGCCCATGCTCTCGCAGCACCGTGTAAAACGCATCCATATTAGGATTGGTAATCATGCCCCGACAGCCTTCGCAGCCCGCACCATACATCGGGCAAACGGCATCACAGCCAGCCCGTGTAATCGGCCCCAGGCAGATTTCGCCGCGCTGGTAGACACACACGTTCTCCTTCAACTTGCACTCAATACACAACGGGTAATCAATCGGCTCCAACATGCGCCCTTGCAGCAAACCCTTCACCAGGCGCACAAATTCCGCACCGCTGATGGGGCAACCAGGCACAACCAAATCCACCTCAATCACCTTGGAAATGGCACGCGGCGCATAGGTCGCAAACCAATCCGCCTTGCCATCATAGACGTAATGGCGCACGTCATCCAACTCTTGCTTGTTGCGGATGGCGTTGATGCCGCCCAAATGGGCACACGCCCCTAACGCCACCACCACACTGGCCGTATCCCGGATAGTACGCAGTCTCATTTCATCACTGGCACGGGTGCAAGAACCTTCGATGAAGGCTATATCATACACATCACTGCTGTCGCTGCTGGCTTCGCGGAATTCCACGATGTCGATCACATCCAACAATTCAGGATGGTATTGCAGCGCGTCGATAACCGTCAACTGGCAGCCTTCACAGCTCGTAAAGTCAAAGAAAGCGACTCTGGGTTTTGCTTTTTGCTTTTTGGGAATCATGAGAACGCCTCCTCTAGCATTTCAATCTCTGCATAATTAAACGATGGCCCCGTTTGGCAGGTGTAGATATGGTTCAACTGGCAGTGACCACATTTGCCCACACCACATTTCATGCGCCGTTCAAAGCTAAACCAGATATTGCCTTTAGGAATCCGTAATGTTTTTAACTCCTTCAACACATATGGATACATGACCGGCGGCCCAACGACCACTGCCACGGTATTGCGCGGATCAACTTGTACATCTGGGAACAAGGTCGTAATCACGCCAACTTTACGATCCCAATCATCAGAGGGGCGGTCTACCGTCAAATGCACAGCCACATCAGGCCGTGCATCCCATTCTCGTATCTCTTCTTTGAATAGAATATCACCTGGACTGCGTGCGCCGTAAAGCAGGATGACGCGGCCATAATTGCCCCGGTCATCCAGCACTTCGTTGACTAGAGAGCGCAAAGGAGCCATGCCCAGGCCACCACACACAAAGAGGATGTCTTTGCCACGGAAGCGTTCTACCGGAAAGCCACGGCCAAATGGGCCGCGAATGCCGATGATGTCACCCCGATCCATGTTGTGAATCACTTTCGTCAGGTCGCCTACTTTGCGGATGCACAGTTCAAAGGTGCCGTTGCTGCGGCTGGGCGATGAGGTGATGCTGATCGGCGCTTCGCCCACGCCCAGCACCGACACTTCGACGAACTGGCCTGGGTCGTGCTCCAGTGACAGTTCGTGGGGCAGTTCGATGGTGAATAATTTTTCTTCGGCGGTGAGGGTGGAAACGGCCGTTATCCGCGCAGGTATCGGCATATAAATCGAATCAGACTGCTTGACTTCTTCTAACAAGAAACTCATGCCGCCACCTCCGCTACCACTGACGCGAATGGTTCTAACTCACTGCACTGCTGCCGCGCACACAATTCATTCATCACATCAATCGGTGTGATACCCGCTAAACAGGCCGAGGCACACCGGCCGCAGCCAACACAGCCCACCATGTTGTAAGCATCCATCTGGTATTTGCCCTTGCGCATAAAGCGGTGGCGCTGCCGGAGCGCTAACCGTTCCCGGAAATTGTGACCACCCGCCACCATCGCAAACTCATGAATCTGGCAGGAATCCCAACGGCGCACGCGCTGACCTTCCTCCATCAGCAAATCCACCTCATCTGTCACATCAAAGCAGTAGCACGTGGGGCAAACTTGCGTGCATGAACCACAAGCCAGACATTTCTGGCCGAGTTCGTCCCACAAGGTGCTGTTAAAACTCTCATGGAGCAGTGCTGGCATTTCATGCACGTCAAAATCAAGGCGATACGGGAAGTTGTCCCATTTTGTGGCAAGAACGTGATTGATCTGGTCTACATCGGTATCTATTGCATCAAACGCCTGGCGGAACCCCTTGAACAAATCCGCCCCCTTCTGCGACCCGATGTTAAAGGCATACACATCCCCCAAATCAATCATGTGTAAGTCGAAGCCTTCGGTGGCACTGGCGGTGCCCATGTCCCGGCAGTAAGCGTTTGGTCCACACATCTCCAAACATTCTATGCTCACCAGGATCACACTGTCCCGATGCGCCTGATAATGTTGGTCGGTGAATCCCTGGCTGAAAATGCGGTCAAACAGTTTTAGCGCATGAATATCACAGGTGTGGATGCCCAAAATGACGGTGGGTTCTGGTTTGCTGGCTATCTCGAGGCGGCTCCCGTCGAGATGGTAATTGAGCAAAACTTCTTTCTGCGGTACAAGATACTTTTTGGGCGGCAGCACACTGGTTGGATAGTGCAGCTCCAGCCCCTCTACACCCCTAAGTTCGTCAAACACGTATTGGCCGTGTTTGCGTTTAGGGCCGACAACCCGATATGAGCCGATCAAACGATCAACCCAATCAGCGAAGGCGGATTTTGGCATAATCTTAAAGTTCATATCCCGTCCTTTTTGTGGAGGATTTACCAGCAAGGTGGGACGGATGATTGTTATGGCTCCCTGTGGCAAATCCCTTTGTTAAACAACAACAAACAAACCTTTGCGTGATCAAAATGCTTTCTGATCCGTAGTAGGATGCCAGTTTGTGAAAATATTCACAACTGACATTTGTCGCAATTTTAGGTGATGAATGTCATGATTGTGAAATTTGGCACAAGTTAGATTTATTGGTGGGGAATTAGGGAGATGGGGGAACGGCCGTTAATCTCAGTCTTAATCTAAACTTTCAGCAAACTGGTTCAATGCACGCTTTGTTTGGCTCCAAACGGCCGTTAATGGCAATACAAGCGCTTGTAATTCTTCCCAACGCAGGAAAAAAGAATACGCATGGCGATAAAAATGGCGGAATGCCAGATAGTCTTGAATTTGTGACAGCAATACTAGAGGTAAAACAGCATCTCTGGAATCGTTTGCTGCCCCCATTTGCTCTAGCAAATCACGATGCCATCTATCAGCCGACGGAACCTCTTTATCAACCTCTCTAGCGATAGTGACAAAAATACTTTCCAAGCCATTGTAAAAAGAGTGCAATACAGAAGCCAATGCTGTCACTTGCACTAAATCAGGTGGGGTCTGCTCAACTTGTAGCAACAAATCAGCATATGCTGCTAACAACTCATCAAGCAACGCGATATCACGTTGTATTCTCTCTGACAACGTCTCAGGCAACTGGAACAAGCTCCCCACTAACAGTTAAACGACGCGCAAACGGGTCGCTTTCGTTATCTAAATCAACAAGATCGACTCTTGTATCCAACTCCATGTAAAGCTTTCCCACTATGCTGAAAAACTGCCCTTGTGGACAACCTTGTATCGCCAAATCAATATCTGACTGCTCATGAGCTTTACCTATGGCATGGGAACCAAACAAGTATATAGCTGAACAACCAGCATTTTTTAAGATTTGTATGGCTTGTTGCAAATCTTTTTGGTAGGCTGATGAAGGTGTCGCTTGTATCATGAAAAACCCTTTTATTTGACGTTCTTATTGATTTTTATAGCTTACTCAAAACCAGTTACTTTTACAAGCCACGAAAACAAAGCTGTTATATCCGCGCCTTTACGGGACTAAGACGGAGGACAATGTCCACCAAATTTTCAACCTTAATCTAACTTTTCAGCAAAATGGTGCAATGCACACTTGGTTTGGCTGCAAACGGCCGTTACGCTGTATACTCCCCAAATCCTAGACTAAAAAATAACGGCCGTTCCCTCAAAACAACAATGAACCAACAAATAATCGAAAATAACAATCACAAAATTGCAGAAATCATCTCAGACTACGTAGAGATTCGCACTGAGCAAGATGCGCTAGACTGGATGGCAACCGCCAGATACGATGGCGCAGAAAGCATCATCATATACGAACATAACCTGCCCGCCGAATTTTTTGACTTGAAGACGAAGCTGGCCGGTGATATTCTGCAAAAAACTGTGATGTACCGCATGAAAATC
>JACSSI010000478.1 GCA_014879345.1 Anaerolineae bacterium
TCACCAGGAAAAAGACAATCAAGATCGTGGCCGTCCCGACCAACACCCAGGGAAACCGCAACCCAAAAACCGTGCGCCCAAACAAGTCAATCGACCAACTGTTGAAGAAAAAACTCATCGTCGGCACGCCCAACCAGCCTGTGGTAAAGGGGTTGCGCAAGGTGCCAGTCAACACGCTCACTGCTTCCAACCCTTGCGATGCCTCGTCACCGCCCAACGTAAAAGGCAGTGAGCCAACTTGCCAAACCCGCGCAAAAAATGCACACATCATCAATGCGGCTAACAACAAAATAAGCTGTCGATTTCTTTGCCACCAGGCAGCTACATCCCAAGAGATTGAATGACTGGGGGCAACTGCCAATACGTACAGCACTCCGGCTGCAAACCACATCCAAAAAAGAGCGGTGTAGCTTGCCTGAGCCTCCGTGTTTGGCAGCCGCCACAATACATAGCTTGTCAGCAAAATTGCCAGGAAAAAGGAGAGATAACGGCCGTTCTTCGCCAAAAAATGATACAACGTCGTCTCTTGCCACTTAATCGACTGCCCGTCCGCTGCTTCCTCCGCTGGTTCCCCCTGTTTTTTTACCGCGAACATACCAATAACCAGAGACACCACCGCCAACAAAACACCGAAAAACGCCGGAGCTGGCGGCATATCAAAGGGACTCTCCGCCAAGCTTTTGCCAATCCAATAAGTGCCGAGAAAAATGCCAAATAAAACGGCCGTTAACGAAAGATAAAGCAAAGGACTTCTACGATTATCGTTATTGGGATCTTGTGGATTTTCTGCCATGCGCTTCATTTTCCCGACTAGGCAATCGGCGAGCCATTTTCAAAAATAAATCATGCGAAACCTTGCCGACTCCTTTGAGGAAACCGCAGATTTGCGTGTTACGGTTGGCCGAAAACTTTCTGCGGTTTACCTAAAACTTGCGCCAAATAGTATCACGTTTTCAAATAATTTGTGTATCCAGACAGCTAGACCTGTCAGGTTTACTCGAGAAAAAGCTATCTATCTAAGCCAAATCTGACAGGTCTTACTCGGTACAACCTTATAAATCTGTCGATTCAAACAAACCTGCTACAATTCCGCGCTATGGACGAAAACATCCGCCAACTGGTTCAGGCCATTCACGACAGCCCCACACACATTGTCCTGGTAACGGCTGGGGCTGGCACACAGGCACTTTCCCACCTGCTGGGCGTGGCCGGTGCCTCGCGCACCCTGCTGGAGGCATTGATTCCCTACAACCAAGCCAGTTTTGATGACTTTCTAGGACAATCCCCCTCCCAATACGTCGCCGATGAGACGGCTTGCCTGATGGCCGGTCGTGCCTACACCCGCGCCCGCTGGCTGCTGGCTGCGGATTCGCCGGTACTGGGCATCGCCTGCACCGCCACCATTGCCACCGACCGCCCCAAACGGGGTGAACACCGCGCCCATATCGCCCTATGGCAGCCAGAACAGTTAATATGCCACCGTTTATTATTGGAAAAAGGCACACGAGATCGCGCAGGCGAAGAAGACGTGATCAGCCGCCAGATCATTAATATGCTGGCTGACGCTTGTGGACTGGCAGCCAGTCTACCCTTATCTCTGGCAGCGGCAGATTCTCTGACTGAAATACGCTACGAGTTTGGGAAACCTGTACAGGCTTTGTTACGTGGGGAACTTTCCTATTTCAGCATTGAGGATAACGGCCGTTTACACACCACCAATCACCTCCCTCAACTCCTGCTCTCTGGCTCCTTCAACCCCTTGCACGCCGGGCATTTAGAGATGGCACAAACGGCAGCCGCCCTCACACACAAACCAGTCGCCTTTGAACTACCCATCGCCAATGCAGATAAACCACCGCTGCCTCAGCAAACAGTGCTGCGAAGGCTGGCACAGTTCGCCGGTCGTCATGCCATTTACGTCAGCACCGCCCCCACTTTTGTGGAAAAATCGCGCCTTTATCCTGGCACGACATTCGTGGTGGGTTACGACACCGCTTTACGCATCCTGCAACCTCGCTTTTATCAAAACAGCCAGGCCATCATGCTCGAATCGTTAGCAAAAATCAAAGCACAGGGCTGCTCTTTTCTGGTAGCGGGACGGGTGGCAGAGAACGGCCGTTTCCACCAAGCCTCTGATCTCACCATCCTCCAAGGATTTACAGACCTGTTCCAGCCCATCCCCTTCCGCAAAGACATCTCCTCATCAGAACTGCGAAAAACCGGACAGAAAGGCAGCCGTTAAAGGTTGCAGGGCTGCACGTCACCTTGCGACTCGAGAAACACTGTTCACCGTTTGCCGTAATTTGATGATGCTGTTCGGTGCATAATAGCCTTTGCGCAAACTCACATTGGCGTACACCAACGTATTAGAACCAATAACACAGCCCGGGTTCAAGACTGAATTGCAGCCCGTTTGCGCGCCATCACCAAGAATCGCGCCCATCTTAGCCAGCCCCGTATCATATAGTTCATCCTCAATCATGAGTTTGATAAACGGCCGTTTCCCCGTCAGCTCATCTTTCTCACTCATAATACCCAGATTGCTCAACTTAGTGCCTGCGCCCAAATTCACCGCATGACCCAAAATCGAATCACCCACATAGTTGAAATGAGGCGCCGCCGCCTTCGGCAAAAAGAGACTGTTCTTCGCTTCACTGGCATGACCTAGAATCGCGCCGTCCAACAAAACCACATTTTCACGCACAAACGCGCCATGCCGCACCACTGCCCCGGCGCCAATATAAGCAGGCCCCTGCACATAGGCGCCCGGTTCAATCCTTGCTCCCTCGGCAACATAAATGGGACGGTCGCTCAGATATGCCCCCGGCATCACCTCGCCCAAAATGGTCTGACCATCCCCCACCAAACGAGCCACATGCGCCGCAATGCGGGGAATAGCCTCCCAAACAAACGCACAATTCTCAAAGAAAACGGCCGTTTCCGGCACACGCAAATCAAAAAAATCAACCGCAGCTAACATACCTGCTCCTAAAAAGCGTAGAGTAGCGCCATTGGTCAAACCCGCCCCACACGCAAATCATCAATCCACAAAAAAAGCACGGGGTAATCCCGTGCTCTTCCAATTATGTTACGTTATTTACTTGTTAACTGCGTGCTTCAACTAATATTCTAATAGCCGTTCTCTCCTGATCATCAATAGCCACTTCAACAAAAGACGGTACACAAATTATATCAACACCTTCTTCGGCCAAATATCCTTTTGCTATTACAATCGCTTTCACTGCCTGATTAACAGCCCCGGCTCCAATTGCCTGCACCTCTGCACGATGAACCTCGCGCATAACACCTGCAATTGCACCCGCAACAGCCGCCGTTCGGGACCGAGCAGAAACTTTT
This sequence comes from Anaerolineae bacterium, assembly GCA_014879345.1. Lineage (GTDB taxonomy): Bacteria > Chloroflexota > Anaerolineae > Promineifilales > Promineifilaceae. The sequence goes on from JACSSI010000478.1 coordinate 3,358, forward strand.
ATTACATTCATGTAGAGCCTCCAAGTTCTTTCTTGTTGTGACAGTCATCGCACGGAATCAATGGAATTTCTGTGCCCTTGGGACGTTAAAATTCTAGACAATTCCTGCACGTATTGTCAAGCAAATTCCCCTACAAGACAAATTTATTCGCTAATACACAAAACAATAGCAAAATTTCAAAATTCAGATTCGTTTTTCCACATCAACAAGACACCCTATATAACTATGTGAATAGCGTTATGGAAAACAGTACCCCCATATTTGCGGGGTGTATAACATCATTTCCTATACCTAGCTGTGCTGCCATTTTGTCAAGATCAAAACCTTAAAAAAACAAAAACGCAACCAATCCGATTCTCAAAATTGTCAAAACCTTTTAAGGCAAAAAACGTGAATTTCCATTGCATCGTTATCCTCCATTTGCTAGAATGTATAAACCATTGTGGCTATTCAAAGAAGTGCTCAACGTAAATACTATTTCACACATATCGGGTCGTGAATAATGAACGGGAGCAAACAAAATGAGCCAGGAAGGGTGTATGTTGAGGTGTGGGCTTCAACAGCTATAGAACCCCCAAACACAATGGTCGCTGTATCCCCAACTCTTTAATTGAGTTTTTTGCCATGGCCTTGAGCCATAGTTCACTATGCCTGCCTATATTGCAGGTATAATTTCACTTGGGTGAGGAAAATGACTCCAGAATCAGCTTGGAAAGCGACCCTGGGCGAACTCGAATTACAAATGACAAAAGCAACCTTCAACACTTGGTTGAAAGATGCTCGGTTGTTAACTTGTGAAGAAAATGAGTTCGTTGTAGGCGTCCGAAACGACTACGCCAAAGATTGGCTAGAAAATAGACTGCGTGACACAATTTTACGAACCCTCTCTGCTATTGTAAACAAGCCAGTGACCGTCCGCTTCGTGGTATGGTCCGATGAGCTCATTACACCGGCGCCTAAAATGATGCGCCTAAAAGAGAAGCAAATAAAACCAACACACGCGGCAGAACCTTATCAAAACGGAACGTCCGATAAAATCACAGCGGTCGAAGAAGGCTCATTTCAAGGTTTATCTTTCAACCAGCGCTTTACGTTCTCAACATTTGTAGTTGGGCAAAGTAATCGTTTGGCTCATGCGGCCGCACTGTCAGTCTCAGAAAATCCAGGTCAGACATACAACCCCTTATTCATCTATGGGGGTGTCGGGCTAGGCAAAACGCATCTCCTGCACGCAATTGGTCAAAAATGCGCCAGCGAGGGGCTAACTGTCATGTACATATCA
>JACSSI010000479.1 GCA_014879345.1 Anaerolineae bacterium
AAAACCGGCATAATGCCCTTTAAATGTTGGCGGCTCTACTTTTTTTTTCTTGCGTACGAGGTTGAGGGTCATTCTGTATTGTCTTCCTCAAAAAATATTTTCCCCCCATGATATTCAGATAAATCGGCCATGGGCGGCTCTAAGCGTGGGCTGCGGCGGGTGACGGCGCGGGCAATGCGTTCTACCAGGGTGTCGGCTGAAAAGGTGCGTTCGCGTACCTGATCAACGGCTTCACCAGCCAGACCCATGCTTTGTTCTTGCACTAACTCTTTTACTTCTTCGTTTTGCGCTAACTGGTTGATAAATTCGTCTGTGATTTCTTGCACACCTAAACGAGCCAGATTGCGGCTTAACGGTTCTTCGGCGTGGCCGCGTTCTATCCAGCGCAGTATCTGGCTTTCTCCCCGGTCGGCCATACGGTCGAGGCGGCGGCGGATGGGGCCAGTGAAGCGGCTGTTGGCAACGGATTTTGTGGGGCGAACGGCCGTTCTCGCCACGCCGCCTGGTACTTTCAGTAAACTCTTCAAAATTTTGCGCCCAGTATCTTCACTCTCAAAGATAAATCCAATGAGACCATATCGAATCAGGTCTCGTTCAGACGCCTCAGATAAATCTGGGCTGGGTTCTGGCATTTCTCCACGAATATAGGCTTCCCATAATTCCAGACGTTGGGTAAATTCATCAACGCCTTCCAGCGCACCACCTACCACAAAACGGGTAAACGCCTGGAGCTTATCGAATTCGGGATCATCGGTGATGGAAACGGCCGTGTCAACATCCGTCATCGCATCGGCCATCGTATCAGCCGCTGCTCTAAGGTCCTGATTAGAAATTCCCGCAGCTCCCGGTTGTGTCGCATCCACATTTTCCAGCGTCACCGTCACCGATTCCCCTTCAATCACAATGGGGCCGTCGTCATCGTTGTTGACGGGAATCGCTGTCTCTGGTGCAGCCTGTGGCTGAGGTTGAGGCAAACTGGTTTCGCCATTCCCGTTCATAGTTTGGGTTGTTGTTTCTTCTATTTCATTCATCTAATTTATTGCCTTTTCACAGGGGGCTATCCACTGATACTGCCTAGCTTATTGACTGTATGCCAAGTTGTCAAGATAATGGAAGCAATCTCAACCGCTGATCGTCAATCGTTAATCAGGAGACCTTATGGACCACTCAAAACTTATCGCCCCCCCTGGAAAAAAGATAAAACTTGCTGACTCCGACCCCGCTTATACGGGCGATTTTAAAAAGAAGAAAAACGCAGAAGAAAAGCTGGAAGAAGACATCCAACAGCTTCAAGAACTGCAAGAAAAGTTTTACGCTCAGGATGAGTACGCCTTGCTGATTGTGCTGCAAGCACCCGATGCCGCTGGTAAAGACGGCACCATCGAGCATGTCATGTCTGGTGTCAATCCGCAGGGTTGTCAGGTCTTCAGCTTCAAAAAACCCTCGGATGAAGAGCTGGATCACGACTTTCTCTGGCGCTGCATGACACGGCTGCCAGAACGAGGTCGCATCGGCATTTTTAACCGCTCTTATTATGAAGAAGTGCTCATCGCCCGCGTGCATCCCGCCATCCTGGAAGCGCAAAAACTGCCCGCTGATTGCAAGGGGCCAGATGTCTGGCAAAATCGTTTTGAAGACATCAATAATTTCGAGAAATATTTAGTACGAAACGGCATCATCGTGCTGAAATTTTTCCTCAATCTTTCCAAGGAAGAACAAAAAGAACGCTTCCTGGCTCGGCTAGACACGCCAGAGAAGAATTGGAAGTTTTCTACCGCAGACATTAAAGAACGTGCTTATTGGGATGATTACCAGGCCGCCTTTGAAGATTGCTTCAACCACACCAGCACAGACTGGGCGCCCTGGCACATCATTCCCGCCGACCACAAATGGTTCAGCCGCACCGCCATCGCCGACATCATTGTCAACAAGCTGAAGTCGCTCAATCTGGCTTATCCTACAGTGGATGATGAGCAGAAAGCCAGACTGGAAGAAGCGCGGGAAGCATTGGTAAAGGAGTGAGATAGAGCGTAGTGCGTAGTGCGTAGTCGAGACGTTCTACGCACTACGCACTACGTTCTACGCCACAATGACAACCTCCCGAATCCTCCTGCTCCTCACTGCTCACACCTACCGCGCTGATGCTTTTTTGGCGGCGGGGAAACGATTGGGCATTGAAATAGTAACGGCCGTTCACACTCCAAAAACCCTCGCTGATAATTTAGGTATTACCCTGGGGTTGGATTACGATGATGTGGAAACGGCCGTTACCACCATCACAGAATTCGCCCAAACCCATCCCCTCAATGCCATCCTCGCCGTAGACGACAGCGGTACGCTATTAGCCGCCAAAGCCGCCGATGCCCTGAATCTGCCTCATAACAACCCCGCCGCTGCCCTGGCTGCCCGCAACAAACTCGTCATGCGTACCATGCTGCAAGCTGGGGGCGTGCGTGTACCCCAATTCCGCCGTTTCGCGTTGACCGATGACCCTGGTGAAATTGCCACGCAAGTGCCATTCCCCTGCGTCGTCAAACCGCTGACGCTTTCCGGCAGTCGCGGCGTCATTCGCGCCAACGACAGCCAGGAACTGACCGCTGCCATTGCGCGTTTGCGCCGGATGCTGCTCAAACTCAGCCCGGACCCAGACCAGCCCTTCCTGGTTGAAGCTTACATTCCAGGCGTCGAAGTGGCGCTGGAGGGCATGTTGGACAACGGAACGCTGCACCTCCTGGCTCTCTTCGACAAACCCGACCCCCTGGTTGGCCCTTTCTTTGAGGAAACCATCTACGTTACCCCGTCCCGCTTGCCGGACGCTGTGCAGCAAGCTATTTTGGAGACTACCATGAAATCGGCGCAGGCATTGGGGCTGCGTACTGGCCCAGTTCATGCTGAACTGCGTGTGAATGAGCAGGGAGCGTGGTTAGTAGAGGTGGCTGGCCGCTCGATTGGCGGGTTGTGTTCACAAACGCTGCGTTTTGGCGTGGATGCTTCGTTGGAAGAGCTGATTTTGCGCCAGGCGGCTGGCATGGGTCTAGGCGACACGCAGCGCCAGAACAGTGCCAGCGGCGTGATGATGATCCCCATCCCTGAAGGCGGTTTGCTCAGAGGGGTTAGTGGTGTGGCTGAAGCGGAGGCTGTTGACCTGATTGAAGGTGTGGAAATCACTGCGCCGTTGCATAATACCGTCACGCCGCTGCCGGAAGGGGAGAGTTATCTGGGTTTTATTTTTGCACGGGGAGAAACGGCCGTTGCTGTTGAAACCGCTTTACGCACTGCCCACGAAAAGCTCCATTTTGATATTACGCCCATCATACTGCTCAATTGAGGCATGTAGAGAGAATAATTCACGAAAGATTGAAGATTGAAGATTTAGGATTAGTCGAGTATGCCAGCTTTTAATCTTTGATCTTTAATCTCAATTACGTATGTCATTCATTTTTCATTCCTGGAAACAGGCAACGGCCGTTTCTCAATTGGCGATGACATGACGATGGATGTAGATGTGCGGCCAAATTTGCTGAACAGTTCAATAAGCGGTTCCAACTCAGCTACCGTTGCCACCACCACTTTCAGGATAAAGGATTCTTCACCTGTCATGTGATGACATTCCAGCACAGCAGGCAATGTCTCGACTAATGCCAGCACGGCCGGGTATCGTTCTGGGATGGTTTGCAAGCGCACAAAGGCCAACACAGACAACCCCAACTTTTCCCGATCTAGCGTAACTTGATATCCGGTAATGAGTCCGGCATCTTCCAGACGGCGCATTCGGTCGATAACGGCCGTTACCGACAAACCTACCTGTCGCCCCAACTCACTGTAAGATAATCTGGCATTTTGCTGCAACAGCGCCAACAGTTGTTTGCTTGTTGGATCAAGCAGTTTTTCAAGGGAGGCAGGTATCATGAGCCAGCAGCCCCGTTCTGTTCATCCGCCAGTGGCAGCGTAAAATAAAACGTCGAGCCGTGACCGGTTCCTGCTGATTCCACCCATAAACGGCCGTTATGCACCTCAATAATCCGCTTTACCAAAGCCAGACCAATTCCCGTACCTTCCACTGATTGATCCAAACGCTCAAACAAACCAAACACCCGTTGCTGATAGATTGATTCAATGCCCACCCCATTATCTTGCACAAAAAAGAGCGTCTGTGCGCCAACTGATTTCACACCAATAACCACACGCGGCTCAGGTTGCTCCCCCATAAACTTGGCGGCATTATCCAGTAAATTTTGCAGCACCTCCACCAGTCGTCTCCGATCCACGAACACAGCAGGCAAATCAGGCTCAACAACAACCTGGACGTTATACTGCATGAGCCGCCCAGATACTAACCCCAGCGCCTCCTCAACCAAATCCGCAAACGGCACTCGTTCAGATGGATTGACAAGCCGGCCCACTCTGGAGAGTTCGAGCAGTTCATCTAAAAGCTGCTGCATACGCTGTGTGGCGCTGGAAATGCGTGCCATATCATCCTTGAGCTGATCTATATTCCCAGCCAGCGCATCCCGCTCCACAAAACCCAAAAAGCCTTGAATGGTGATTAGCGGACTTTTCAAATCATGGGAAACGGTGTAGGTAAAACGTTCCAACTCCTCATTCCGTTTTTCCAATTCTTGAATAAGTTTTTCTCGC
>JACSSI010000480.1 GCA_014879345.1 Anaerolineae bacterium
GGAAACAGGTTTAGAGCATTTCCGAATGAAACTTGGTGTGCCTGTTTCTTTTGCTGCCCAGTGTTGGCATGATGGTATGAGCTATATACCGGGAAACGGTTCGCACTTGTTGGCTGTTCACCCCAATGGTCAACAACATTGGCATTACCAGACAGAAGGGACAGAATGGCTTGACAAAACACCAGTAGTCGCTGGCGATTGTGTCTTGACTTCTAGCAGTAAAGGGAGTGTGATAGCTTTAAATATTGTTGATGGGAAACCAGTTTGGCAAACGGCCGTTGGCCAAACTAGACGGCAGCTAAGCCCTCCTGTAACCAACGGTCAGCGTGTTTTCGTTGGCGCCAGGGATGGATTGTACGCTTTAGACGTAAGAAACGGACAACAAATATGGAGCTTTCCAACGGAACGGAGCGTGACGGCACACCCATCTCTTCACGACGATATCATTTATATGACGAGCCATGATCATCACATTTACGCTTTGGATGCCAGCACTGGACAAGAATTATGGCGTTATCAGATGGACCGTTACATTGAACTTTCTCCTGTTGTCAGCAAAAGTGAAGATGGACAGAACCTCACAATATATGTCATTGATAGAGGTGGGAAAATTGCGGCTTTACAACACCAATCTTCTCAAACTGTGAGCTCTGGTGTCGTGAGTCGCATTAAGACCGAAAATATCGCAGAAAAAATAAAGCAACTTGAAGATGAGGGTGAAATCACCCTTGCTGCAGAAGCATGGTTTGAAGCTGGAGAGCTAGAAAGGGCAGCTGAGCAGTTTGAGCTGGCAGACAAATGGCAGCGGGCAGCCGATTTATGGAAAAAAACGGGGCGTTATCTCAAATTTGCCCAAGCGTTGGAAGGATACGCAAATAGTATTGAAGATGAAGAACGTGAGGATGAAGAGCGGGTGATGGCCTGGCGTGATGCTGCTAAAGCATACGAAGCAGAAGGGGAAAAAGCGAAGGCTGAGTTTTGCCTGTTGCAAGTCTCGAAATATGAGGAGCAACCCGTACTTGATCTCAGTATTGAGCATGATGGTTTAGTGCAAAATGTTTGGTCTAAGCTCAAACTTACTATCTTTAATAATGGGTATGGGCCAGCCCGACGGGTCGATATTTATATAAGTGGCGAGCAATTCGCAGGGCAAGTAGCATCTTCGAAATACTATTTTAAACTGCTTCGTGGTGAAGAACTTTTCGTAATACTTGCAGTTCGACCTCTACAATATGGTGATAGTGTTCCCATGAAAATAACCCTTGAATATCAAGACAATAAGGCACAGATGCGCCAATTAGTGAAAACCATATTTGTGTCTGTCGCCCCCAAACGAGCTGAACGGGTAGTTGGGCAAATACAAAATGTTTTTGCCACGACTACCATGTCGGCAAAAATGGTTAAAAACATTTCCAATATCACAGACAATGATTTGGTTGAATTGAGAAGAAACCTGGCTGCTTATTTTAACATTAATGAATTGCGCGATTTGTGTTTTGAATTAAACATTGATGATGAAGAATTAATTGATGATCGCAAAAGTGAATTTGCAAGAGAAATCATCTTATATTTGAAGCGTCGGGGGCGCTTGCAAGATTTAATTTCTTTTTGTCTGCGTACGCGTCCACATATCAGTTGGTAGGCTTTTTATTTGCGTGCACGCCACTGATGCCACCGTTCTCGTAAAGAGGGTTTCTGTGTTCGGGGTGTGACGGGGGCGAGTTGTGTTTCAAAGGGGGGCAAGTCGAACATTTTGCGCCACACATACAGCCCAATCAGCTTGATGGTGGCAATAATGGGAGCCGCCAGTATTGCACCTAAAATACCAGCCAGTGATGCGCCCATTAAAACCCCCAACAAAACCAACAAAGGATGTAAATTGAGGGCATTGCCCATGATGCGTGGCACCAGCAAGTTGTTTTCCAACTGCTGCACAATGATCATCCAAACCAATACCAACAAAGTCAACTCAACGCTTGTGAGACCGAAGGTGTTGGGCGTGGTCTGGAAAAATGCCACAATCACAGCAATAATAGCCGCGATCAGGGGGCCGATGTTGGGTACAAATTCCAGAATACCAGAGATAATGCCCAGCGCAATTGAGTTTTGTACGCCTAAAACCGTCAAACCAAACCAACTGGCTGTGCCGATAGATAACCCTAGCAGCATTTGCCCTCTCAGGTAAGAACTCCATACCTGACTAAATGACTGCATCAACCGTTTCGCGTCATGCTGATAGCCTGGGGTGCGGGCGACGCGCATCACATAGCCGCCCAGTTTTGGAATTTCTGCGGCCAGGTAGATTGACAAGATGAAGATGAAAAAGAGATCGCCAACAATGCCCACAGTTTTGGTGGCAACAGAGGTTAGTATTTGGTAGCTTTTGCCCGCGGCCGGTTCCACCAATCCCAGCACTTGTTGCCCGATTGCTTCCCAATTTATCTCGGCCGGAGAGAAGGAGAATGTGCCGAGTACAATAGGATCAGACTGGGTGGCAATATTTTCTACGTAGCCGGTGATGTCGGTGATGAGAACGGGCAACTGTTGGATGAATGAAGTTGCCTCAATATAGGTCGCGGCACCCAGGATGGTAACGGCCGTTCCCACCAATACCACCAGCAGCAAATAGACAAGCGCTACTGAAACGCCTCGTCCAATCCCCGTCCGTTTGTGGACAAAGGCGATAATGGGATTCATGAGATAAGCAATGATGGCAGCGAGTGTGATGATGCGGATGACATTTGTGAAGCGCAATGTCACCGCTACCAGCAAAATGAGCGCAATCACGGTGACGATGATTTTTGTATTTGTGCTCCACAGCGGTGATTCTGCTTCTAGCTCATCTTTAGGATCAGGTCCTTCCGTATCTGGTATCGGTGGAAGCGCAAGCTCATCTGACATGTCTTTTCCTCGAAATTTCCTATCAGGGTGTAACCTCATAGGTGTAAAAAAGCGGATTGGCATGATAACCGGCATAGGCATGTTGTGTGCCGCCGGGGTAAGCCGCCTGCGTGGCCTCGATTTCGCCAGCACGTTCAGGCAGGAAAATGAAGGTGAGGGTGGGCGTGGCTACTTCTGGAAAAACGGCAGTTTCCCCTTCAGGCGGCACATCAAATAAATTAATATTAGCACTAAACTCCCCCGCCAGATAAGGAATTGTAGGAAAGTTAATATACATATTCGGTGGGCCGTAAAAATACGCCGTCGTCGCATCGGCTGGCAGTGTGTTCAAATAGTCAGCGATGCCGTGCGCAATCTCTGTGTTGCGGTCGGCAAACGTGTGCGCTTGGCGGTACGTGCCAAAATAAAACAGCATCTCACTGAACGCAATCAGCGCTGCAATAATGAGCAAAACAGGCAGCAGCACTTGTTTGCGCGTTTCTGCACTGCTCTCGTCTGACTGGTAGAGCGCACCTATCCACTCGCCAATCTCAACCAGTGCCACCGTCGCCAACAAGCACACAATAGGCAGCAAGCCCACCAGCCGTTCACTGCTCGGTGATTGCACCAGCAAAACACCGCCCCAGAGCAGCGGTATCAGGAGCCACAGCAGCGCTACGCCATAACTATGTTGACGTATCCTGAGGAGAGCCATCATCACACCCAACACAAAAAGCAACGCCAAGCCGCCGCTTAAAAGCGACGAACCACTGCTAAACGCCGGACTGCTATCCTGGTTACTATTTAAAGAAAGCAAAGCCTTTTCTGCCTGCTGCCACAGGATTTCTGCAGAACTGCGGCCAGTGAACAGCGCCTCTTGCGCAAGCCAATTCGTCTGTTCACTGAAAATGCTTTGCTCATGAAACCGTTCCATAAACAGCCCATCGTGATTGTTGTAATAGAGAATTTGGGGCAGTGCCACGATCAGAGCCAGGGCAAACGCGGCTGCGATATGGTGAAACTGAGCGGTCATCACCTGTCGCTGGAACAAAACAGTTCCCAGCAGCAACAAAATCAAAATAAGCGGCATAACATGCGCCGGTGTATAGGCGTAAGCGTTGAGACCGATGGCTATACCTGCCCACAACCAGGTCGAACGACGGCCGTTTCCCATCTTACTTTCTTGCCAGGCAATGCTGAGTAAACCCAAAGCCAGCAGCATCAGCAGTCCATCCCAAATGACGGGGATGCCCAGACGGCTGTAATGAATGTGAAAATAGGAACCGGTGAGCAAAACGGCCGCAATCAGACCCACTTCCAGCCGCCATAAGCGCGTGCCAATCAAAAACGTCGCCAGCACCGTCAATGCGCCCACAACAGGCGAAAGCAGCCGCAGGGCAACCATAGTTGAGCCGAGCAGCTTGACAGGCAGCGCCATCAAAAACAGGGGCAGCACCGGCACTGTCTGCCAACCGCTGCTAAACGGATTGCGATACGCCCCCGACGCAATATTTTGCACATCCAGGCCAACGCTGGATTCCAGTCCGTTGAGAATCCAGGGATGATCACCCATCCCGGCAATCCGGACTAAAAGCGCTGTGGCAAAGAGAATAATGCCAGCCCCGATCAGAAATTTTCGCGGCGTAGTTTGCTCCGGCACTGCCGATTGCCCGCCTGAAATTTCGTGTAGCGAATAATATGCGACCCCAATTCCAACAACCCACAGCGCAATTGTTAACCAGGCAG
>JACSSI010000481.1 GCA_014879345.1 Anaerolineae bacterium
GAATCGGTCATATCGACATCTTCGATTGTTGGTTCTTCCATGTTGGCAATGCTGTCATGGATGGAGAGGTAGAGGCGGTTAACGGCCGTTCCCCCATCCCGTTCCTCAATTACCCGCACCACCTGTTTTAATTCCTCGTCGAAGGGATCAGCGATCATCATTTGCAAGCCTGCACCCATGAGCATGGCGCAGTAGACACGGTTGATTAACGGCCGGTTGGCGTGAGGCACGGCATTGGAGACGTTGGAAAGACCCACGGAAATGGGCGGCGGCGGATCCCAGGCATATTGCAGGGTTCGCACCGCTTCGATCAATTCCGGGCAATATTCCTGACAGCCAGACACCGTTAAGACCAGCGGATCGATGATCAGGTCGTTGATGGGGAAATCAATTTCCATGGCGCGGGGAATGAGCTGTTCCAGGGCGATGTTGACACGCTCGTCGGCGGCGACGGGGATGCCACTTTTGCCCATCGTGAGCGCAATGAGCCGGGCGTTGTACTGCTTGGCAACGAGAGGCACTCTTTCCAGGCGCTCCGGTTCAGCGGAGGTGGAGTTGATGATGGGCTGCGCTTTTGTCACTTTTTTGAGTCCGGCTTCGATGGCGAGCAGGTTGGTGCTGTCGAAGCAAAGCGGTACGTCTGTGACTGCTTCCAGCAGTTCGACCATCCAGGGGAAGACTTCTTCGCCATCTTTTTTGCGCGGCCCCAGGTTGATGTCCAGGCAGTCTGCCCCGGCTTCTACCTGTTGGATGGCGAGTTCTTGAAAGAAACGGCCGTTCTTTTCTTTCAGTCCATCTTTTACTTTTTGAGAAATAATGTGAATGTTTTCGCCAATAATATACATAAATAGCTCCTTATTTAGTCTGGTAGCCGTTTAGTCGGATAGTCGGTTCTGGACTATTCAACGACATGACTACCCGACTCCATGACTACTTGACTGACAGTTGGAAACTGATGAGCGTCGGTGTGCGGCAAAAAGAGGGCAGAGGTGAAGGCTTCGTAAAAGCTATTGTCGGCTGAAAGCTCGATATAGGTCATGCGTCCGGCAATATCTTCAATGCGCTGTCGGGCAGTTTGACTGAGCAGGGCATAATAGGCGCCGAGAACGGCCGTGTTGCCCAGAAAGTTGAACTGTTCCCAGGGTTTGTCGGGCAGCAAGCCAATCTGAACCGCTTTTTCGACGTTGATATATTTGCCAAATGCCCCGCCTATGAGCACCTGAGATACGGATTCCAGGGGGATACCGACGCTTTCTGCCAGTACGGTTATGCCCGCGTAAATGGCGGCTTTGGCGCGCAGCAGGTTGTCTATATCCACGCGGGTAATGGCGATGGCTTTGCCGTGCCAGCTTTCGTCTGCCCAGGCCAGCACGTATTCCAGTCCATTTTCGCCTTGCCGGATGCGCTTGTTGGGCAGATGGGTATTGAAGTTCCCGCCTTTGTCGATGACGCCTGTCAAAAACATCTCAGCCAGCACAGAGATGAGACCGCTGCCGCAGAGGCCGCGAGGCTGCGTCTCGCCGATGATGCGCAGGGTAGGTTCATAGGTGTGGCTGTCGATCCACACTTCTTCGATGGCGCCGCTGGTGGCACGCATCCCATCACGTACGCCAGCCCCTTCAAATGCAGGGCCGGCAGAACAGGCACAGGTGACTAACCAATCGCGGCTGCCCAGGACGATTTCGCCGTTGGTGCCGATGTCCAGGAAGAGGGTGGTGTCGATGGCATCGTCGAGGCCGGAGGAGAGAACGCCTGCGGTGATGTCTGCCCCTACGTAGCTGGCGACGCCTGGCAGGCAGGTGACGGGTGCTTCGGGGTGCATGTTCAGGCCAATTTCCTGGGCAGTGAAGGCGGGGAGATGGTTAACGGCCGTTACAAAAGGAGCCAACCGGATACTTTCTGCGGGGATACCCAGGAGCAGGTGCATCATGATACTGTTGCCAGCAATGACAGCCTTGACAATTGATGATTGGGGATTTTTGAGTGACGATTTTTGAGCGACGCGCTCAATGAGGGTATTGATGCTTTGCAGAACGAGTTTGCGAAGTTCTGCGTGACCGTTATTTTTGCCGGCGTAGATGATGCGCGAGATAACGTCTTCGCCCAGTTGGATTTGGCGGTTGTATTCGGCGGCCTGGGCGATTACCTGCCCACTCAGCAAATCAACCAGCCAGACGGTGACTGTGGTAGTGCCAATGTCGATGGCAAGGCCGAGGAGCGGCTTGTCAGCCGGGAGGTGGCCGGGGAGCAGGTGGATAAGATTAAAGATTGAAGATTGGGATGTTTCTGCAATGAGTGCGGTGACGTGCCAGTTTTCAGCACGCAAAACAGTTCCTATTTTTTGCAGGAGGGGGAGTGAGATGGTGAGGTTGGTGATGCCTGTTTGCTGGCGAACGGCCGTTTGCAGGCGGCTCCAATCATCTCGTTGGTCATCCATCGTGGGTGGCGGCAGTGTGAGATGGATGCGTTGCAGCGATTGGTCGCGCTGCGGGTCGTAGCCAGGTGGTGGCTTGACCTCTGCCGCAATGCGTTCTGTGGTCAGGTGCCGCTCTATCGTTTCCTGCTCTGGAATCGTGACGACTACATTGCCGACTACCACAGTTTGGCAAGCCAGGGCGAAGCCATTGGCGACATCTTCGGCCGATAAACGCAGGGTGCTGCGTCGGCGCACCTCACCTTTTTCAACTTGCACCGCACACCGGCCGCACCGACCCTGGCCGCCACACGGCTGGGCGATTTGCACCCCGGCGCGTACTGCCGCCTCGGATAACAAAGCGCCGCCAGGAACCATTACAGGATCGACTTGATCGAAAGATACGCGGTATTCAGTCATTTAAACTTGTGAATTGTGAACAGTGGTTTCATTCACAATTCATTATTCACAATTAATTATTCAGAACCTTCTTCATAAAACTGGGCAAATCGACCGCTTCTCGCGGGCCGACCTTGATTTCCCAATCCGGCAGTTCCTCTTCTAACTCCCCAGAAAGGACGGCGACGTGACCGGGCAAAACCAGCCGTTTGCGGCTTACCTTTTCTGACAGGTTGAATCGTTTGGTATCTTTGGCGATGCGCTCGGCGTCGAACTTGCCCGCGGCCCACGCGGTGAGCACGCTCATGCCTTCGGCATCACACACGAGCAGCCAGGCAGGCAATCCCGCGCTTTCAATCTCGTTGGCAACGCTAAAATAAGTAATGGAGAAATTCGTGGTAGCCAGCACCGGATCGGCCGCACCTGGATTATTGATTTCGTATACACCTGGCTGTACCTGAATCGGTTTTTGCGGATCGGTGTAGATGTTTTGACGCAGCACCAGTAAGGGATAAACGGCTGCCGGACTGAAATGATCCAGCACCACAAAATCGCTGTATTTGCCGATGGCTTGTGCCGCCAACATCATTTCCAGGTCTTGGTTTTCGGCGTCGCCAGGCAGGTTGAGAATAGGATAACCCAGACTGCGGAAATTCTTTTTCAGTGCCATGCGTCGGGAGAGGGTGTTGGCGATGAGGGTGCCGTGCAAGCTGCGCTGGGCAGGGGCGAGCACGATGTCGTCAACGCCTGCTGCCTTGATTTTTTCGGTTAGCGCGACGGTTTGATCGACGGTGGCGGCCTGTACTGCCAACGCTGCATTTGCGGTTTTTGCCAGGGAGGCCATCTCCTGCCAGTTGTCGGTGGTTGCGTAGGCCAGGAGCAGTTTGCCGTCATCTACCTTAGCCAGCCCTGTTTGGAGTGTCTCTGGCGGGCCGATGAGGATGAGGGGGAGGTGGGTGATTTCACGAACGGCCGTTACCACTCCCGCAAAATCACCCCCAGCCGCTTCAATGGCAATACCATCCAGCCGTAAATCAATGCCCACATAATCGACGACGTAATCGGAAACGGCCGTTACCTTTTCCTTTATCGCGGCAATCGGTTCGTTGTCATACACACGCACAAACAACCCGGTTGGGCTGAAAAAACGTTTTTCGTGCCGGAACAATACCACCTCGTTACCTGACAAAACCTGGTATCCGTTCGACTTTAGCGCAATCGGCCGTACTGGCGGTGCGGCCGCTTCTGACAATTGCGCCTTTGATTCTTCGCTAACATAAGGGCAAAGAGAGAGTTCCACCTGCTTTTGTGCTAGTTTCATGGCAAAGGCCAAACAGGTGGGAAAATCACACTCCTTGCAGTTGGTCTGGGGAAGCATTTTGTAGATTTGAATGCCTGATAGAGCCATTGTTCGTTCTCCGTTTTTGGTGACAGTTTCCAGTGTTCAGTGTTCAGTGTTCAGTTTTCAGGTGAACTGTCTACTGGAAACTGTTCACTGAACACTGTTCACTGCATAAGGTCTTCAATCGCCACTTGCACGCGCTTTACGCTTTCCGGATGACGCAGGACGACAATGCCGGCGCCCGATTCGATGAGCATCGCGGCTGTGACTGTTTCCCAGTTGATTGCTCGTTCGCGCCATTCACCCCAGGCTTCAGGCACGCCAGCACCGACTTTAGATTCCTTCGTTTTCCAACATTCTTCGCCGGGTGTGACCAGCATAGGCAGTTGGGTCATGCTGTCGCCTTGCAGCGCTGCCAACCGCAGCCGCTCCATCACGGAGTACCCGTATTCAAAGCCGTAGCCC
>JACSSI010000482.1 GCA_014879345.1 Anaerolineae bacterium
GGCAATTTGGATTTCTGGGGGTAACGGCCGTTCTCCCTCAATACTCAAAGCAATGGGCAAACGGGAACGACCGCCAATCGCCTGCGTTAATTGGCGCAGCAAATCAGCCAGGCTCGACTCAGTAAGCGTGGCCGGGCGCAGTTCGAGCAGCAGCGTGCGCATTTCTGCCAACGCACCTCGCGTCAATTCACGCAGTTCCTCAAGCCGCTGCCGGCCCTGGTCATGATCACGTTCCCAAATGCGCGGCAGCACATCGGCGATCAAACTGGCCGAAAAAAGCGTCTGGGTCACGGCATCGTGCAGATCACGCGCCAGCCGGTTGCGTTCGGCGGCAATCGCCACATTCTCAGCTTCCTCAAATAGATAGGCATTTTCAATGGCGACACTCAATTGATCCGCAATCGATTTGAATAAGGATAGTTGATCCGGAGTAAAAACAGAGCCTTGCGCCCCGATGATGGCTAACATGCCCAGTTTTCGTTCGCGCACTTGCAGGGGCAGCAGCGCCCCAGGTTCAAGAAACCCCTGAGCCACGTCCGGCGCCACATACATCATCTCGCCGCTGTCGATGGTGGCCTGTCCGGCGTGCATGATCTTTGCCATTTCTACTGGATCAACATCCCGTTCTGGCCGCAGAATGGGCGGCAGCAATTTCCCCGTTTCTGCGTCTAGCAAACTTGCCCCGGCACGTGACGAGCCTACCAAATCAACCAGAAGCTCCAGCGTTTTGCTCAAAATATCTTCTAAATGTAAGGAACTGTTGGCAGTGGCGGCGACATCTAACAGCATTTGTAATTCCTGGGTTCGTGCCGAAACACGCTGCTCCAGATTGTGCCGCAGACCCGCCCGTTCAGTGGCGTCGATGGACACAATCAAAATGCCCTCAATCTCGTCATCTGCCACTAACGGCGTCATCACCACATCCCAATAGGTAACAATGCCTCCCGATTCCAGGCGCACATCATTCTGACGCACGATTTCACCAGCCAGGGTGCGCTCAAACATGGGCAGCACGACGGATTCTGTGCCGGGCAGGTGATCAAAATAACACACGCCAGGGGCAATAGGGACACCGGAAGGGGGTGCATAACTCGCTGAGTAATCACCCCAGGTCGGATTGTAACGCTGGATGCGGTATTGCCTGTCAAGCACGATGATGCCCATCGGCATCCGCTCGAAAAGCGATTCTAACAAGTTGATCTGGCGACCCAAGCCCGGATCAGGTCTAAACGGCACAACGATTTTCCCCTCAGCCTGGGCTGCCGGGAGCAGCTCAAACAGGCAGGCGTCATCTCCCAGCGCCTGACAGCTATGTTCAATGCAAACCACATCCTGACGATCCCCGAGAATGTTGACGAAGCCCACGAACACACCAGCCGAATAGGCACAAATCGGGCTATGAGGCACATCCCCTTTTTGTTGGTACATCCACGCTTCAAAGGCGTTAGTGGCTCGAATTTCGACTCGGCCAAGCGGCCATTCCAACGAGGTGATTTCAAATTGACCAAAACCGGCGGTTTGATACGCCTGGATGCAGGCGGAGAATACGGCAGATTTTTCAATTCCGATTTCTTTTGCAAATGAGTGGGCAAATGAGGCGCCGCCATTGGCACCAGCCTGTTGCAGCACAGAACTTGTCAGGCGTTCTCCCATCAGCGCTTCTAGCTGACGGCGTAATCCCCAGAAGCCTGCTTCGATGTCTAGCATCATCATCCGTGCCCCACCAAAATGCAGGATGCCAGTTTGTTCTTCTGCTAACAAGTTTAGAAGGGTCATTTGTCTATGTGTTTTCCTTCAACTCATTCATCGAGCAGCACTACCGGTTCTTCGTAGTAGCGCAGGCGGCTGCGTGCCAGTTTTTCTTCGAGGAATTCGTTGAACCAGAAGCGTTTAGCTTGCAGCGGCTCATCTTGTTTCAGGCGGGCGAGATCGGCGTTGAGGCGCAGGATACGGCCGGGGATGATAAAGCGGGTCAGCCCGGCCGGAACCAGGCCGCCTTTGCTGGCAACGTCGAAGATGGTTTCAGGCTCAAATTGGGGGAAAACGGCAACGGCCGTTATCTGTGGAAATTGGCTTAATAAACGAGGCAGGTCTGTAAGCAGCGTGCGCTCGACATTGCCCCATTTGGTGTAAGCCGAAACCAGGTCATTCATCACGGCCAGCCGGTCATAGCCTGGGGCGACTTTGGCAGCGGTGTTTTGGCCGTCTCTATCCAGGAAGTAGCACAGGGCTGCATCATCTTGAAAAATGGTGGCGACGTCGTGGGCAGGCAGTGGCTCGAAAATGACGCCGGGAATCGTTTCCAGGTGTTGTTGCAAGTCGGCAAAGGGGCGCGGCGTTACTCTTTGGCCGCTGGAGATGGCATGATACCAGGTGTGCAGTTGGAATCGTTCTGTTTCTGGAGGGACCACTTGCACAATCAGATACGGATACGCCAATCGTTTGAAGGCGGTAGCACGTGTTGCCCCGTCTAAAACCACATATTTCCCCTGCCACAAGGTGGTGATGGGCGGATTAACCAGCAGGCCATCTTCTTCCAGGCGGCCCATCAGCCGCGCCACTCGTTTGTCGTCTACTTGCTCGTGCGGCACGACGAGTTCAGCCGGCACAAGCTCCAGAGACAGGGTTTCGCTGGGGCGTTTTTTCTCCAGGATGACGGCTATCTGGTTGGCGACGGTGATGGCGGCATCTCGCTGGCGGTTGCCGATGATGGTGGTGGCGTGCGGCACGACCAGAGCGCGGGGATGGGCGCGGAGTTGGCGGGCGGTTTCGTTTGCAGGTAAATCGGGTGGATATTCAGGGACGGCGGCGTCGGATAAACGGCCGTTTACCAAAGCATCAAGCAGCGCGGCTTCGTCAACCAGTTCTGTGTGGCCGGGGTTGATGACGCTGGCATTGGATTTCATCAACGCCAATTCTTCCGGGCCGAGGATGGGGTTTGTGTTTTCGTTGTAGCGCACATGGAGGCTGACAAAATCTGACTGTTTGAGCAGATCGACGAGGTCGGTGGCTTCTACGCCGGCCGCCAGCGCCAATTCTGGCGTGAGCCGGGGCTGGTTGACGATGACGCGCATGTCGAAAGCACGTGCCCGACGTGCCACTTGCTGTCCCACCCGGCCAAAGCCGATTAGCCCGACTGTTTTGCCTGCTAAACGGCCGTCGGCGAAACTGGAAGCCAACGCCAACATCCAGCCCAACACATGCTCGGCAATGGCGACGGAGCCGCTGCTGGGCACGTTGACGACGCTGACGCCCATCGACCGGGCGGCGCTGACGTCGATATTGTCCAACCGTGTGCCTAAACAGCCGATGACGCGCAGGTTATAGCCGTTTTCGATCATGCGCTCGGTGAGCTGCGTTTCTTGCCCGACGATGACGGCTTCGACATGCTCAATTTGTGCCAGCAGCGCTTCTTCGGAAATGTTTGGTTGATGGTCGATAACGGCCGTTTCTGCCAAAATTTCCAAACCCGCCGCATCAATCGGATCGCAAACGAGAACACGCGGCAGTCTGTCTGGTTTGCGTGTTGGCCCCAGGGGCAAGGCGGGGGCTGGCGGCGTGACTGGTTTGCGCGCGGCCAACAGCGGCACGATGGCCTGAAAATCGACGTTGCCACCGCTGAGAATGACTCCAACCCGTTTCCCATGTGCAGGATAATTGCCGGTGAACAAGGGAGCCAGCGCCGCTGCCGAACTGGGCTCCACCACAATTTTGAGCCGCGTCCACAAAAATTCAAGCGTTTCCAGGATGGCGTCGTCGTCGGCGGTGGTCATGTCGTGTACGTATTGGCTCATGATGGCGAGATTGCGCTGGCCGATGAAGCGGGTGCGCAGCCCATCGGCGATGGTGTCGGGCACGCTGTCCAGGCTGACGATCTGGTTTTGACGCCAGGAACGGTTGGCATCGTTGCCAGCCTGTGGCTCAACACCGACGACGCGACAATTTGGAGATAAAACGGCCGTTGCCAACGCACTGCCGCTAATCAATCCACCGCCGCCCACTGGCACAAACAGGGTGTCCAATTCGCCCACTTCTTCAAACAACTCCCAGGCGGCCGTGCCTTGTCCGGCGATAATCTGGTCATTGTCGTAGGGGTGGATGAGGGTGTAGCCATATTTCTCGACCAATTCTGCTGAGACCTTGTCACGATCAATTGCCGGGCAGGTGACAATTTCAGCGCCGTAACCGGCCGTGGCCGCTATCTTAACAGGAGGCGAATCCTCGGGCATGACAATGGTCACCTTCACGCCGCTCAGTTTGGCCGCCAAGGCCAATCCCTGGGCATGATTGCCGCTGGAATGCGTTACGACCCCTTTTGCTTTTTGCGCATCTGTCAATTGCGCGATGGCATTGTACGCACCACGAAATTTGAAGGCGCCAACACGCTGGAAGTTTTCACATTTGAGATAGACTTCGCAGCCACATACCTCGTTCAGGGTGCGGGAGGTCATGACGGGAGTCTGGTTGACAATACCTGCCAATCGTTTGGCAGCAGCAGAAATATCAGAAGGGTTGAGCATGGGCGTTCCTGTTTTGGTTAGTCAGATAGTCAGATAGTCAGATAGTCAGATAGTCAGATAGTCAGATAGTCAGATAGTCAGATAGTC
>JACSSI010000483.1 GCA_014879345.1 Anaerolineae bacterium
TGGCTGATGCCAACGACACTAACTGGCCGTGCTTCACTAGGTGAAAGCTCACCACGAATCAACATAGCAGGCACCTGAAAAAAGAGGGTGATTTGTTCAACGAATGTAGTGCCAGAGGTGATACCCGCTTCCAAAATGCCACGCCTCATACGCTCGCCGGTGGCAGCCATCGTTAAGCCAACCCCAATGGGGCCTTCAACTTCAGGGTCGTATTCACCTTCACTACGGGGAACGACGACCACGGTCAGTGTTTCATCGCCACGTTTGACTAACATTTCGACTGGCTGGCCGCCTTTGGCGTACATCGGTTCAGAAATAACCTGATTGTTATCGGCCATCACCCCTTCTACTTCCAAAATAACATCACCCTCAACGATACCAGCGATCTCCGCAGGCGAACCAGGATTCACGTGAGAAATAGCCACAGCTGGCGATCCGACTGCAAAAGCAAGCCACCACGCCAGTAGAGCGGCAATGAAGTTTGCCCCAGCTCCCGCCGACAGCACAAACAATCTTGCCCGTTTGGATGCCCCTGCCAAGCCCCCTTCGACTGTGGGATCATCCTCACCGGCCGGGCGCACAAAACCGCCCAAAGGCAGCCAGTTCAACGAAATAACTGTGCCGCCGCCTGTTTTACCTAAAACGGCTGCTCGCGGTGGAAAGCCAAAGCCAAACTCGTCTACTTTAATTTTCGACAAACGAGCCGCAGTAAAATGACCCAATTCGTGAATAAGAATGACTGGGGTAAGGATGAGAAAAAATCCTGCTAAAGCCCATAAAAATGACATAGTGATTTCCGATTTACGATTGTTGATTTTCGTACGAAGCGTCGCCTAGCGACATTGACGATTTGTCTCGTAATTTTGGCATTATACGCCCCTGTCATAACAAAGAGCAATAAGCAATTGGGGGGTCTAACCACCTTCTAACAGTAAGATGGCAGCTTTATCTAGAGAGAGGGTAATGGGTTGACCGGGATTGGGCAGGGAAACGGCCGTTTCCATCTCCAATTTCAGCACAACTTCCCCAACCGCATCCCCCACCCGAATGGTCACAATCTGATACCGCCCCCGAAACGACACATCAACCACCACTCCATGAATCACATTTTCCACCTCATCTGCGCCAGCCACCCTACCTGCCTCTGGCCGGATGAGCAGCGAGACTTTCCCTCCCCCAACCCATCCCAAAGGGAGGGGAACTTGCTTCTCCCCCCCTCCAGGGGATAGTGAGAGGGGGGACACCACCAAATCCCCCAACGCAGTCTCAATAACAAACTCTCTCTGCGTCTCTGCGTCTCCGCGTGAGATTTCCTTAATCATCCCCTCAAGCACATTCCCCATCCCCAAGAACCGTGCCACAAACGGCGTGGCTGGCTGGCGATACAACGCCGTCGGTGAACCGACCTGCTCAATCTGCCCCTCATTCATCACCACCACCTGATCTGCAATGGCAAAGGCTTCTGCTTGATCATGGGTGACGTAAACGGCCGTTATCCCCTCAGGTCTCCCCACCACACTGCCCGCATCCTTCAAAATCGTGCGCAAATCCAACATCAACCGTTCACGCAAAGCCCGGTCTAACGCGCCCAATGGCTCATCGAGCAAAAGCAGGCGCGGCGCTGGAGCCAACGCCCGCGCCAACGCCACCCGCTGCTGCTCCCCGCCCGACAAGTCATGAATCGAGCGCTCATCAAAACCCGCCAGTCCCACCAACGCCAAGACCTGATCCACCCGCGCCCGCATCTTTTCTAGCGACCATTTCTGCATCCGCAGGCCAAAAACGACATTGTCATACACGTTTTTATGCGGAAACAGGGCGTAATCCTGGAAAACAAAGCCAAAACCGCGCTCATGAACGGCCGTTTTCGTTAAATCTTCCCCATCCAAAATCAACTGCCCGGCATCAGCGGTCTCCAAGCCAGCAATAATGCGCAGCAACGTCGTCTTGCCACAGCCGCTCGGTCCCAGCAGCACCAAAATTTCCCCCGCTGCCAACGTGTAAGACACCCCCCGCAGCACCGGCTGGCCCTCAAAAGACTTCTCTATATCCGTAAATTCAAGCATTATTTATTAAGTTGCAGAGTTGTAAGGTATCCGAAATGCCTGATTAAAAGGCTATTCATCAATTTTCTTGCACACCAAATCGTAGCGGAAATAGAATTGGGAAGTCTGGGGTTTCTTCATTATCGTCAATAGGCACAAGGTATGAAGGATCACCCGTCTCTGCAAAGTTATATATTTGAGCCTCTGTATACAACATCTCAAACAAATCATCACCCCATTCCGGCTGATCCTGTCGAGCCCAACTGGTTAGTAAATTCCCCTGGTAATGATAACCTATGGAAATAATTTGACCGGTTCCAGAAAAATCATAAACACCTGATAAAATAGGTGCTGTATTACCCGTCAAAATAAAATCGCCAAACTCTGCACCTAAAACAGAAGTTTTGAATTCAAGGTTATTTGTTGTCAATGGAACCAAAATTTTTCGAGGATTCCCTTCAATATCTAAAAAATGACAATCTGCTGATGCTAAAACTTTATAGTGACCGATTGTGATAATATTGTTAAAGTCTACTTTACCTATCCCGCATTCAAGATATCTAGTTCCAGGTCCAGGCTCATATTCGGAAGGGAAATATCCCCCTTTCAAAATCACAACCTCACCTTCTATCGGCATCGCCCCATCTTCATAGGTGTATTCCCGTCCTTGATATGTCCAATAATCACCGAGAAACTTAAAGTAATTGCCATCTTCTGTTTCTACATATTCAATATACTCAGCACCTGGCACATAGCCCTCTCCTAACAAGACATCATTAGCGAAATCAACCATTTCCTGCGGAACACCTTCTTGGGCAAACACTGGTGGCGTACCATAGGTTAAAGGAACCAATAAATCTTTTAGCGATTCGGGGTTCCCTGTTTGCGTGAATTGTCCCATGCCATCATAAGAATATAGCTGTGCAAACAAGCCATCATACCAACCTTCCGGCCATGAAATTTGTCTGCGCCCTTCTTCAGGTAGATGATGGACACCTAGCAACAACAACTCCCCATTGCTTATCAAGTTTTCGGTATCCGCTAAAAATTCACCAATAGATGCTGTTGTCACAACCTCATCTACCCATTGATCGCCAATCACCGTTGTACCCAGTTCCGTATTCACAATCACCCACGGCACAACAACATATTGCTGTAGCCCATCAACATCAAGATAATGGCACTCAAATGTGGCTAATACTTGGTAATCAGGCGCAATTTCAAACGTATTGCCAAGATTGACATTGTTTGTCATACACTTGATCTCACTTGTGCCAGTATCCCAATCGTAAAGCGCCGGATAATATTGCTGAAAAAATAAATTTTGCTTGTCAAAAGCCCCTTGTACTTCTTCATTCATTTTCCCTTCTATCATGACTGGCGTTGCAGTTGGTTTAGGGGTAGGTGTTTCCGTGGGCAGTTGAGTAGCTGTAGCAGATGGTGTCGCTGTCGGAAGTGAGGTTTCGGTGGGAGTTGGGGTGTTTGTTGGGGTCTTTGTTTCCGTCGGCTCCATCTCCGCAACTTCTATCGCAGTCACTTCCGCTGGTGCA
Organism: Anaerolineae bacterium; assembly: GCA_014879345.1. GTDB lineage: Bacteria > Chloroflexota > Anaerolineae > Promineifilales > Promineifilaceae. The sequence goes on from JACSSI010000483.1 coordinate 3,596, forward strand.
GAAGAGCAGCCAACTACATTCATAAAAACAACAAATACCAGCATACATTTCACAATAAGACTCAACATTTTCATTTTACTCTCCCAATTCGTTGACAATGACAATAATTCCCAAACTGTACAGCAATTCCTAGCACTCTGCTACCTTGCCACTTTGCCACTCTGCCACTCTACCACCTTCAAAACTCTCCAATATCCGCGTATCTAAACCGTTCAATGGCAATGAAGCCCACCGCACAAACGACCATCAGAATGGTGCTCATCGCCATCGCTTGCCCAAAATTAAGCGCCCCTGGCTGGCCCAGATAACGCTGAATGGCGATGGGCAGTGTCAGGTAACCGCTGTTGGGACGCACAATAAAACTTGTCGCGCCGAACTCGCCCATGCTCACCGTAAAGGCAAAAACGGCCGCCACCAGCAGTGCCCGTCCCATAATCGGCAAATCAACCTCACGCCAAACCCGCGTAGGCGACGCCCCCATCACACTGGCCGCTTCACGCAAATTCGGGCGGATGCCTTGCAGGACCGGCATCAAACTACGTACCACAAACGGAAACGCCACCAGGGTATGGGCAATCAACACCAGCAGTGCCGACGTGCGCAGTTGATCATACGTGACCACGTAGCCAAAGCCCAATGTCACCGCCGACACACCCAACGGCAGCATGAAAAGAGGGTCCAGCAAAACGCGCCAACGGGTCGGGCGTATCAACAGCGTCGTCGTCAGCAGGCCGAGAAAGCAGGCCAGCCCCACCGTCAAAAAAGCATAGCCAATTGAGTTGCGAACGGCCGTTAACGGCGGCACATACACCACACTCCCCCGGCGCAGCTCCGTCAGCGCTCGATAATAGTTCAACGTCAGTTGACCCTCGCGGTCTATCAACGAGCGCCACACAAGCGCCAACAAGGGGGCGAGGATGAAAATGGAAAGGGAGAGCGCTAGGATGGAAACGGCCGTTTTCTCCCCCCTGCTCTCCGGTTTCTTCAAATTATCCTGCTGCGGTCTAAAA
>JACSSI010000484.1 GCA_014879345.1 Anaerolineae bacterium
CAATCCAAACATGGCAGTCATTGATGATTTTGAAGATGGGGATTCCTCTGATTGGGGTTTCTTCGGTGGCAATGCGGCCGGTGGCGGCGGTGGTGTGCTTTCAGACCGTCCTTATGAAGGAACCTATTACTTTAGCACGGGCTGGGGGGGTAATGGCACGGCCAGCAGCTTTTATGGCGGCGCCTACAAGAATCTGGACAATGCCGCTCAAGTTGCTTTGCCGGCTGATCCCTGGTTTAACGTGTGGGTCCTCAATCAAAGTAATGCCACCGTTGACGAATACAGACTCGAAATTACCATCCGCGAGGATCTGAATGGCGATGGTTGGGTTAATGGTACAGAAGACTCCTTCAGACTAGACACAACATTTTCCAGCGCGTCATTTGATGATCAATGGACGCTCATTAGCGCGCCAGTTAGCAGCTTTGCTGACCAATTTACCGGCGGTGACGGCACGTTTAATGGCAACCTCGACGAAATCGTGATTGTTGTTGCAGGTGTACAAGGTGATGTTGGCTCTACTGTTGAAGTGGATTTTGACCAATTTTCTTTCACAGCCGGATCACAGGCTGTGCCAACCCAAATCGTAGATGACTTTGAAAGTGGCTTGCCATTTGGTTCTGATGCTAACGGTGTTCCGCTTGGCTTCTTTACCTTCAGCGACGGCAGCCCAGTTTCCATTGCTACCACAGACGCGCCATTGGCACCCGTTCCTGGTTCGGCTGCTGGTAACAATGTAATGGCACTTACTGGAGATGTGACTGCTTTTGCTGGCTTTATTCATGCCTTTGAGAATACGGCCGTGGACACGTGGATACCCCAGGATTGGAGCAGTTTCGAAGGCTTAAGCTTCTGGCTTTATGGTCAGAACTCAGGGACGACTGTTTTTGTTGATGTGATCGACAACCGTAATCCCGGTTCCACAAGAGACGATGGCGAACGCTTCACAGTCAGTTTGGTTGACAACTTCTCCGGCTGGCAGTTCTTTGAATTCCCATTCTCCAGCTTTGTGCGCAAGGATATTGGTAATGGTGCGCCCAACGATGGTTTCACCTTGACGCAGGTACACGGCTGGGCCTTGGGCACGCTCAACACACCCGGTGAGGTAACCTTCTATGTCGATGATGCGGCTCTCTATGGTGTCGCCGAGATTCCCGAGTTGGCGGTCACTTTCGCTAAAGCCAATAATAATGTTGACGAAGGCGCCACAGGGAACATTGTTGTGAAGCTCAACCGGCCGATGAACAGCGACGACCCGGCACAGGTGTCAGTCGATTACTTCACAGAGCCTGGTTCCGCCACTCTCGAACGTGATTATACGCCTGCTTCAGGTACACTCACCTTTGTTAACGGTGGCCTATCTCAGTTAAGTTTCCCGTTGGTAACCTTCGATGATACGAAGTGGGAAGGGAACGAAACCGTCATTTTACGACTCAACAATCCTGTTGACGTGGCTGCCGGTTTCTCTATGCAGGCTTCCGCATCCATTGTCGATAACGACCCCTATGATCCGAATCTGCTGGATGATTTTGAGCGGGGTTCTTACCTGTGGGAGAGTAATGGGATGCTTGCGTTGGAAACGGCCGTTATTTCCTCCACCGACCCTGACGCCATCCCCGGTCAAGATGCTGTTGAGACAGTCTTACAAGCTGCACCCGTCGCCGGTGCATCACCGAAATCTGTAATCGGGAATGTTTACGATGATGTGGATGCGCTCATCCCATCCGGTAACTTTACTACCGATTTCTGGCTGAAGAGAGCACGTACTCAATTAGATAGCAGCCTAAACGCATCCTATTGGGATAATGAGTACTATCTGGATGCCAGGAAAGGTTTGATCGTGTTTAGCCACGTCAATCTTGCCCTCATCGATCTGAATATTGCCGCTGCCAGACCCGGCGCACCTACCGCAGCGATTCAACTGATCGTAGATGATTTGGTAGATGCAACAGCGATCCTGGCACAGATAGAAATCAATTTGGCAGTTGCCAGTGATGGCAATACAAATCATATTAATCAAGCCCTGGCACAAATGGATAAAGCGGCTGATGACTTAGCCAATGACAAGCTCAACCAAGCCGTTTCACATTATCGCAATGCCTGGTACAAGGCCGTTATCGCTTTGAAGCATGTGGTACCAGCTGCACCTACATTCAGCCGTGACTTTGCCATTGGTGATGACTGGTCAAACGGTGAAGCGTTGACCTTCTGGTATTACGGCAGCAACAGCGGCCAGGATGTAACAGTTCACCTCAAAGACAACCGCGCCTCGGACCCTGGTCCGGCAGGCTGGAGTCAGGTTTGGAGCGAAGAGTTTAATGAACCAGCCGGTACGCCACCAAATCCAGAATATTGGAGCTATGAAATAGGCGATGGCACAATCAACGGTATCCCTGGCTGGGGGAATGACGAGTTCCAATATTACACGGATGATCCCGCCAATGCAGCTACCGACGGTTTAGGCAACATGGTTCTTACTGTCCGCGAAGCTGACGGCTCCCTGACATGCTATTATGGCCCTTGTGACTACACCTCGGCTCGCCTTATATCTTGGCGTAAGGCGGAATTTGCTTACGGCCGTATCGAGTCACGTATTCAGGTACCGGATGGTGGAAATGGCCTATGGCCCGCCTTCTGGAGTTTGGGTACAGATATAGACGTGGTTAATTGGCCACAAACGGGTGAAATCGACTTCATGGAATATGTCAGTCGTTTGCCCAATGAAATCTTCGGCACCATTCATGGGCCTGGGTACTCTGGTGGTCAGAGCATCGGCAATGTCTATGATTTTGGTGGACCTGTCTACAACGATTATCATACCTTCACGATTGAATGGGAGCCCAATTCAATCAAGTGGTATGTGGACGGCATTCTCTATCACATGGCCACGCCGGCCGATGTACCGGGCGAGTGGGTCTTTAATGATCCGGTTTTCCTGCTGCTAAACGTCGCAATTGGCGGTAACTTTGGTGGGGCGATAGACCCCAACTTGCAACTGCCGCAGTCGATGGCAGTTGATTACATCCGCGTTTACCAAGGCCCAGACACAGCCGAACGGTTTGACGCAACCTTCGTAGACAACTTCAGTGGTTGGCAGCAAATCGAAATGCCATTCACCAGCTTCACCCGCAGCGCAGAACAACCTGCCGGTGCACCGAATGATGGCCTGACCCTGAATGAAGTTTGGGGTTACGGTATCAGCTTGCCTGCCGGTGGACCCGGCACGGCGTGGCTGGATCAGGTTCGCGTAAAACCCGTTCCACCGCCAACCGCCCTCACCGTGACCACATTGGCCGACAGTGGCACAGGCTCCTTGCGTGAAGCAGTTGGCCTTATCGCCGCAGACGGCACGATCACCTTTGATCCTGGTCTGGCTGGTGGGACGATTGCACTCACATCGGGTCAATTGACCGTTGATCGCAGTGTGATCATCGACGGCAGCGGCGCACCTGGATTAACTGTGAGTGGCAACAACGCTTCACGTGTCTTCCAGATCGCCACAGGCGCTGCGGTCAGTATGAATGATCTAACGGTTGCGGATGGGGCTGGTGCGCCACAAGGTGGTGGCATTCTGAACTATGGCGTGTTGAACCTGGATTACATGACCGTCACTAACAACATCGAATCGAGTGGTGGCGGCGCTGCCTTTGATTTGGGTGGCGGCGGCATCTACAATGGTGATGGTGCGACGCTGAATCTGACAAACAGTACCGTGAGCAACAACCGCACACTGGGGCAGCCCGGCGGCGGTATCTACGGTTTTTTCAACAGCACCATTAATGTTACCAACAGCACGGTGAGCGGCAATGTGGCCGGTGATGTGGCCGGTGGGTTCCGCACGCTGGGTAATGCTAACATCGTCAACAGCACCATCAGTGGCAACACTTCCACGACGTGGCACGGCGGCGCGATGTTCAGCACCGATGGCGTAGTCACTGTCCTGAACAGTACCATTGTGGGCAATAATGCTCCCGGTGGAGCGGCAGGCGGCTTCTTTGTGGGTACGTTTGGCGCTGCCAGCGCTTCGCTTTCCTTACAAAACAGCGTCGTCGCCAACAATGGTGGTTTTAGCTGTATCCAATTCTTTGGTGGAGCAGGAACGGTGGCGCTGACCTCACTTGGCAACAATGTCTTCACGGACGGCACGTGTGCGCCGGTTGGTAGTGACCAGACCGTGGCTGATCCTGGTGTTAATGCATTGGCTGACAATGGTGGGCCGACGTTGACACATGCGCTATTGGCTGGTAGTGTGGCGATTGATATGGCGAATACGGCCGTTTGTCCGGTAACTGATCAGCGAGGTATTACACGAGATGCTCTCTGTGACATAGGCTCCTTTGAATATATTCCTTAAATGTAATATATGATTAGCACATAGGTGGAATTTGCTGATATGCAAATTCCACCTATGTATACTTCACCTTGCTGATTGACATTACATCTATTGATAAATGTGAGAACTTGATATGGATTCTTACCAAGCAAAACTCAGCAATTCCTTTTCAGGAGTAGTGGCATATGGTTCACGAACAAACAAAAAGATGCTGCAAAGTCAACTTGAGACATCCGTTATTTTTGAGAGGACAATGGTGAAAATCG
>JACSSI010000485.1 GCA_014879345.1 Anaerolineae bacterium
CCCGCCGGATCAAAATGATGCGTAAACGCCCCCATCTCCTGCACCACCGGCAAAACCTCCCGCACCACCACCGCCCCCGGCGCTCCCTCCACCGACGCATCCACAAAAATCACCAAATCCGCTTCACTCACATCCCCCGCCAACTCCGGCAACAACTGATGCGTGGCAACCGTTTCCAATTCACAATTCACAATTGTCAATTCACAATTCACAATTTCCTCAACAACCCGCCACCCAATCCCATCATCCTCTCTCAGCGGATTACCATACCCAATCACCAAAACATTCATCTTTACCCATCGTAGGGGCGACCCTTGTGGTCGCCCTGAACTGGGACGACCACAAGGGTCGCCCCTACAAGCCATATTAAAATCATCCAAAAATCTGCGGATAAAAAAATCGGCGACCAGCCCAAACACCCAACTGATCACCGATTACGGATCACACACTGCGCACTACGAACTACGCACTACGCACTACGCACTACGCCTGAAACCTCTCATCCAACACAGCCCCATCCGGCGCCAACAACTGCACTTGCAGCGGCATCTGCCCAAACGCATGAGTCGAGCAGCTCAGGCAGGGGTCAAAGGTGCGAATCACAGCTTCCACGCGGTTCAGCATCCCTTCCTGAATCTTCTCGCCGCGAATAAAATTCCTGGCAACCTGGTACACACCCTTGTTCATCGCCAGATTATTGTTACCGGTGGCGATAATCATGTTCACCCACTCGATATGCCCATCGCGGTTAATCTTGTAATGATGCAGCAGCGTACCACGTGGTGCCTCAGACATACCCACGCCTTCAAAAGCGTTTGGCTCGGCGTGAGCGCGTACATGGTCACTCAAAATGTCCGGGTCATTCAGCAAATTGCGAATACGCTCAATGCAGTAGATGATCTCAATAAGCCGGGCATAATGATAATGGAACGAACTCAACACCGCCCCGCGCTGCAAACCGCGGAACTCGGCCAACTCCTCATCCGCGCGGGTAGTGCCGCACGCCTTGATGAGGTTAAGCCGCGCCAACGGCCCTACGCGGAAGATGCCTTCGGGATAGCCCATCGGCTTATAGTAAGGCGATTTTAAGTAAGAATCAGGTTCAACGGCTTCTGCCAGCCATTGTTGGTAACTACTTGGTTCCAGTTGGTCGGCCACAATTTCGCCCATGGCATTGACGATGCGAATCTTGCCTGCATACATCGACATCAACCCCTCAGGATTCACCATGCCCATAAACAGGGTGGGAAAATTGGCAAAGGTGCGAATCTCGTCACTGAACTGACCAAATACACTCTTGTACCAATCCAGAGTACGCTGCGCCTGCACCAACGCCTCGGGAACCATTGCCAAAATGGTGTCCCGATCTTCTGCCGACAAAGGATGGCTGACGCCGCCCGGCACAATCCAGGCAGGATGGATGCGTTTGCCGCCCAGCAATTCAATGATCTGCTGCCCAAACTTACGCAGGGCAATGCCATCCATAGCCAACTGCGGTTTGGCTTGCGCCACACCAAAGAGGTGGCGTTTGGCCGGGTCTGCATCCATGCCCATCACCAAATCAGGCGAGGAGAGATGGAAGAAACTGAGCGCGTGAGATTGGATAATCTGGCTCAAGTTCATGATGCGGCGCAGGTTTCTGGCGGTGCGCGGCGGTGTAACAGCCAACAGTGCATCACAGGTTTTGGCGGAAGCGGTTAGATGGCTGACCGGGCAAATACCACACACCCGGGCTGTCAGTGCTGGCATTTCATGAAACGGCCGTCCTTCCGACAACTTCTCAAATCCTCTAAACTGCGTCACATGAAAACGGGCATCTTCCACCTGACCGTCATCACTCAGTTGAATGGTAATTTTGCTATGACCCTCAATACGGGTCACGGGATCAATCGTAATTGTTCTGCTCATAAGATTTCTCCATTTGTTGCAGGTTGCCAGTTGCGGGTAGCGGGTAAATTCAACTCGCCACTTGCCCCTCGCAACTCGCCACTTTTAGGCCCCAAACCTCGTCACATTTGTCAAATCAGGAATCCGGCCTTCCAGCAGTTCCGAAAGGACAAAGAAAATCGTATCCGCGTGAGGCGGGCAGCCCGGCACAAACACATCCACATCAACCACCTGATGCACAGGCACCGAGGTTTTGAGCAGCGGTGGAATGACTTTTATCGGAATATGCTGGTTTAGGTCTGCATTTTCAATATAGGCACGATCCAGCACATCCTGCACCTTGAACGGATTACGCATACCCGGCACATTGGCCGTCACGGCACAGTCGCCCAGCGATACCAAAATCTTGGTATGGGCGCGTACCTTCTGAATTTTCTTCAAATCGTCTTCACTGCTCACTGCCCCTTCAACCAGCGTCACATCTGCCATTTCCGGGAACTCTTTGACATCAACCAGGGGGCTGTAAACCAGGTCTGCCTTCTCTGCAATTTGTAGGATGCGTTCGTCAATGTCCAGAAAAGACATATGACAGCCTGAGCAGCCATCCAGCCATACCGTTGCCATGATTGCTTTTTTACTCATAATTTAATCCTCATGCATCAATTTCAAGTAAGGCAACCAGTCGCGCCGTTTCACCATTTCACCGGCGGATTTGCCTTTCTCGAATAGGGCACCAGTGGGGCAAATATTGACACATTTGCCGCAGCTTGTGCAGGTATCAGAATCGCCCCAGGGCTGGTTCAGATCATGGATAATGCGGGTATTGATGCCCCGTCCCATGACACCCTTGGTGGCCGCCCACTCCACTTCGCCACAGACGCGCACACACCGTTGGCATAAAATGCAGCGGTTGTGATCCATCACAAAATAGTCATGTGATGTGTCTACGGGGACGCTGGGGTTGAGGTAAGGCACGCCAATATGGGTCATGCCCAGTTTCACCGACATGTATTGCAAATCGCAGTTGCCGTTGGAGACACAAACGGAGCAGATATGATTCCGTTCCGAGAAGAGCATGTCCATGATCATGGTGCGATAGGATTGCAGTTTTTCGGAGTTTGTAACGACTTCCATGCCTTCTTCGACAGTTGTCATGCAGGCGGGTAGTAATCTGTTGGAGCCTTTTATCTCGACCATGCACAGACGGCAGCCGCCATATTCAGACAAGCCTTCGACGTGGCACAAGGTGGGAATGAAGATGCCGTTTTCTTGAGCCAGTTCCAGAATGGTTTCGTGTTCCCGGGCAGCGACGTCGATGCCATCAATTTTTAGGGTTTTAATGCTGGCTTTGGATGAACGTTTCATGCGACCACCTCCGCTTCGGTTTCTATGGCTGCGGCCATGTCTTTGCCATCGGTGAGCAAATCGAGGTATTCCTGACGGAAGTAACGCAAGGTGCTGAGTACCGGGTTGGGCGCTGTTTGGCCTAAGCCGCATAGACTGGTGTTTTGTACCATGTCACACAGTTTTTCTAACAGGGTTAGATCGCGTGAACTGGCTTCACCTTTATAGATTTTGTCGAGTAAATTGTGCATGTGGACGGTGCCGACGCGGCAGGGTACGCATTTGCCGCACGATTCTGTCATGCAGAATTCCATGAAGTAGCGGGCAACGTCTACCATGGAGGATGTTTCATCCATGATGATCATACCGCCAGACCCCATGATGGAACCGAGTTGGCGTAAGGAATCGTAGTCAACGGCCGTTTCAAAATGATCAACTGGAATACAACCACCAGAAGGGCCACCCGTTTGTACCGCTTTGCATTGTTTACCGTTGGGTACGCCGCCACCCATGTCGAATACAATTTCGTTGAGCGTAATGCCCATCGGCACTTCCAGGATGCCGGTGTTTTCAATGGCGCCAGCTAAGGCAAAGACCTTGGTACCCTTGCTGTTGGCGGTGCCGATGCCTGCATACCAGTTGCCGCCGTTACGCAAAATCGAAGGCACGTTGGCAAATGTTTCCACGTTGTTGATGAGGGTGGGGTGTCCCCACAGGCCATATTCAGCCGGGTAGGGGGGTCTAGGGCGGGGTGTGCCGCGCTTGCCTTCGATAGAAGCGATAAGCGCTGTTTCTTCACCGCATACAAACGCGCCAGCACCGATGCGAATTTCGATGTTGAAATTAAAGGGAGAGCCACAGACGTTTTGGCCGAGGATACCCATGCGCTTGGCCTGGCGAATCGCTTTTTCCAGGCGGGTAATCGCCAGGGGATATTCGCCGCGCACGTAGATGTAGCCTTCAGTTGCGCCTACGGCGTAGCCAGCCAGCGCCATGCCTTCTAGCACGCGATGGGGGTCGCTTTCCAGCACCGTGCGATCCATGAACGCGCCCGGGTCGCCTTCATCGGCGTTGCAGATGATGTATTTGATGGGGCCGTCCATCTTGGCGACGGTTGTCCATTTGAGACCGGTGGGGTAGCCGCCACCACCGCGCCCACGTAAGCCGCTGGTGATGACTTCGTCGATGACTTCCTGGGGTTCCATTTCGGAAACGGCCGTTAACAAAGCCATATACCCATCGGCGGCAATATATTCCTCAATCCGTTCCGGATCAATTTGACCACTGTTCTCCAGCACAATCTTCACCTGACGTTGGAAGAACGGTACGTTGGTATCCAGCTTCAACCGTTCAACGGGCTTTTCACC
>JACSSI010000486.1 GCA_014879345.1 Anaerolineae bacterium
TCGGTACGCGATGAAGGGTTCCGGGCTGGGGCTGTGAGCAGGAATGATGGGGGTAGGTTCTACTGTGGTGGGCGGTGTTTGAAATCCGCACGCACCCAATATGGAGGACAGGATTAAAAGCAGTGCGGTTTTTAGCAAAATTTTGTTTTCCATCGCGCTCCTTTTCCGCCTGCTGTAAACATAAGGAACAACCTAACAATTATCGCCTCACGACTGGTTGAAATTGAAAATGCAATGTGTAAACAGCAGCATTTTCTCAAGATAATGATTTTCTGGTTGTTTTATTTTAATCGACTTTCTCGTCCGGTTCAGTGCTCAAGGCCAAACCCGTCAGCAGAGCGCCAACCAGTTCCCAGACCGCCACGGATAAAAATTTCACCGGTGCGTATCCTCGGATAACGGCCGTTGTGAACACAGAAAACGTCACCATACGAAACGGAACCGTCCAGTAGAAAAAGCGGCGCACATTCAACAGCGCGGCCAGCATGTAATAAATTCCCATATTGGTCGAGGCCATCGAAGAGGTCATCACGAAAATATGCGTGTAATCGTGTTCTTCGCGGTCTTCAGGCTCAACGGCAGTAAAGCCCATTTGTTTCAATAAGGTTTTGGGACTTTTCAAACCAATAATTCCTAGAACAAACGCCAGAAATCCAAAAATAAACATTGTCCAGCGTGAAGCATTTTGTATTGTTTTCAAGTTTATGCACCTCAAGTTGATTGGATTTTACAGGAGTATATACCATTTATTTGCCCTCGCTATTTTTCATAGTTGACAGAAACGGCCGTTCCCGTTACAATTTCATCGTATTTTTACGATAAAGGAAATCAACTATGACAACTGGCATCCCTGAATCATGCTGCACCCTCGACATCGCAGGGCAAGACCAAGCCCGATTGGTCGAAATGTTCAAAGCCATCGGCAACCCCCACCGTTTTGAGGTGATGAAATTTCTCGTCACCCACCCTGGCTGCATCACCGGTGACATTGTGGCCTTGCTGCCCCTGGCGCAATCGACTGTCTCACAACATTTGAAAGTATTGCGCCAAGCAGGTTGGATTGAAGGCGAAGTCGAAGGCCCCGCCACATCTTACTGTCTACACGAAGAGAATATCGCATGGTTTAGCGCCAAAGTTGGCGAGATTTTCTAAGTCCAAGGTGCGACGCACTTTTGAAGTGCGTCGCACCTGACAACATCAAAATTTTTTAGTTTAATTTATCGTATTTTTACGATTTAAGGAGAACACTTATGAACGATATGATTGAAATCATCACCTTTGTAGCAACGGCCGTTTGGCATGTATGGCCCTATTTTCTCATCAGCATCTTCTTTGCCGTGCTCATCAACCAGCTCAATTTGAGCAGCGCGATTCGGCGTGCTTTTGATAACAGGATTGGCATTGCGATTGTGGCGGCAACGGCCGTTGGTGCCTTTAGCCCTTTTTGCTCCTGCACTGTCATTCCGGTGGTGGCTGGGTTACTTGCCAGCGGGGTACCGCTCGCGCCTATCATGTCATTTTGGATTGCCTCGCCGACGATGGACCCTGAGATTTTTGCGCTGACGGCGGGCATTCTGGGTATGCCTCTGGCTATGGTGCGCATGGTGGCGACACTGCTGCTCAGTTTGGGGGCTGGCGTTTTGACCTGGGCTTTGTTGAAGACGCCGTTATTGAATCACAAGGCTGTAGAAAAGAATGCGGTCAAAGTAGCCGTTTCTGAGCCATCTTGCTGCAATACCCAGCCCGTTCCCAACACACAGCCAGCCTTTGCTTTCAGCAGCGGGGCGATTCAATTGGATATGGTAACGGCCGTTTCCCCCGTGCCAACTTGCACCAGCACCAGTTGTTCGGTATCAGCCACCCAGTCAGCCCAACCAGCCAACTGGCGCAGCCAATTGCGCCAAAGCGTCCAAGCCATCCATTGGCCGACTTTTGGCAAAGAGATGGCGGAACAAAGCTGGAAAATCGGACGCTGGCTGCTGGTCGCCTTCATATTAGAAGCACTCATCACCTTGTACGTGCCGCAAGACGCCATCGCCAACCTGCTTGGGGCGCAAAACAGGTGGGCGGTGCCGCTGGCGGCGCTCATCGGCGTGCCGCTTTACCTGAGCAATATGAGCGCCCTGCCCATCGTCAACGGGCTGCTGATGCAAGGAATGCAGCCCGGCGCCGCTATCGCCTTCCTCATCGCTGGCCCCGTCACCACCATTCCGGCGATGACGGTCGTTTGGGGCATCGTTAGTCGGCGCATCTTCGTTTTGTATTTGGCGATTGGGCTGTTTGGGGCGATGCTGTTGGGATTTTTAGCGAATATGGTGCTGTAGAACAGTAGCGGGTGGCGAGTAGCAGGTGGCGAGTGAAATTGCCACCTGCAACCCGCCACTTGCAACCAAATACCATCAACAACGTAAAGCCACCATATCCAAGAAGACGGAGGTTCACCCATGTTCGACAATTTGACCCCAGGCACACGTAAAGGACTCGGCTATTTACTCTCATTACCCGAACGCGGCATTCGTTCGCTGGCTGCAGTGGCAGGCGGCACCACGCTTTTGCTCACGGAAACGCTCTTGCCCGAACCGGTGCTGGATTCCACTTTTTTCCGCGTGACGGTTGGTGATTTACAGCAATTTTTGATTGAACGCGTGGCGGGCATGGAAGGCAGTGCGTTACGTACGATGCCCCGTCGCCAATTGGAAGGGGATTACTTCCCGCGCAAGGTAGCAGGTTCCGTCATTGAAACGGCAGGCTTGTTCTGGTATCGCTTTTCGCCGATTTGGGTATTTGCTATTGCGGGCGATGCGGCGGCTGGCAGTCAGGTGTTCCTGGAACGGCTGGTAACGCAGCTCAAGGTCAATGGCGTGCTGGCTGAAGAGGCTAACCCAACCAGCCTGGCCGAGGTGCTGAGTGCGGTGCAAACTGCCTCCAACAGCAGTGCCGATGCCGTCAATTTACCGCCGCTGTCTGAAGCAGAACTGAAGGAAACGGCCGTTACCCTCCAAGAAAATTACGGCCGTTTATTTGCCAACACCAAAGAACTGCTCCCCCGCTTTGAATCGCTCTGGCAGCGTATGGAAACGGTCGCCGATGAGCAAGACACCTCCACCGCCAAAGTGGGCGGGGTCATGTCGCTGGATTTGGCCGACTGGGGGCAAAAGAGCGCCGATAGTATTCTCGCCTTCAGCCAGACCAGCGGCGGCCTCATCGACGAATACATCCTGGATAGTTATGCCAAAACGTTGACTGGAATTTCTAACGAGGGTCTGCCCCGTTATTTGCGGAACCGGCTATTGCCATTTTTGGAAACGGCCGTTCGCCATTTGCAGCCAGCGCAAAAAACCTGGACTGAATCGAATCTCATCTAGAATAAAAACTATTACACAGGAAAATCACGAAGGGTTACAAAGATTTGGGAAGAAATCTGCCATTCTTTGTTTAACTATTTTGCGGGGCGAAAACGCAGCGCCATATCTCGCAACTGCATGAAACTAATTGGTTTCAATAAGATCAAATCAACGTCATCTCGTAAATCTTCCGCACGTATATGGTCTGCTGTGGCAATAAAAATCCGCGTCTTCGCTAATTTTGGCTCATTTTTAATCGCTTTCAGCACATCTTCACCGAATATTTCTGGCAGGTGTAAATCCAACAGAATGAGTGCTGGAATTATTTCCTGAATGCGTTTGATGGCGGAACGGCCGTTATCAATAATTTCCGTTTCATAACCCGCCATTTCTAGTGATTCAGCATAAATCGCAGAAATAGCGGCATCGTCTTCAATGATCAACGCCAAAAAATCACTCATGCAGATTCTTCCTCAATTGGGATAGGGAGCAGCGGCAATGTCACTGTAAAAGTCGTACCCTCGCCTAGTGTGCTTTCCACTGTAACTTCTCCATTCATTAAAGTAGTAACTTCTTTCACAATAGACAATCCTAAACCAATTCCCTTTACACTACCAGCATGATCACCCGATACCTGCTCAAATGCCCCAAAAATACGTGCTTGTGCTTCTTTTGGAATCCCTGGCCCCGTGTCGCTCACTTGAAAACACCATTGCTCGCGCTCTCGGGAAAGCGCCAAATCCACAGAACCTTCACTCGTAAACTTGATAGCATTGCTAACCAGATTAAGCATCAACTGACGCAGCCAATACCGATCTCCCCAAATCAAATCTGGCATATCATCTGCCACAGAAGCGTTAAACAACAACCCTTTTGCTTCAGCTAAAACTGAGGTCTGAATGTGGATTTCCTCGACTAATTCAGCAGGCGCAAATAGTCTGTTATTGAAATTCAACTTGCCAGACTCCAACTGGGCTTTATCAAGTAGATTATTTATGAAATCCAATAAAATATTGGCACCATTCAATATCTTACTGGTGGCACCTCGTTGTTTAGGCGTTATTTCACCATAAACACCTTCCTCCAAAATCTCCGCATAGCCCATTATGGCATGGAGCGGGGTGCGCATTTCATGGCTGACATTGGCTAACAGCTTGCTCTTAAATCGAGAGGCAGCCAAAGCCTCATCACGCGCCTGTCTCAAATCTTCTTCATTTTTGACAATATCCGCATACTGCTGCCGGAT
>JACSSI010000487.1 GCA_014879345.1 Anaerolineae bacterium
TTTGAGATTATCCTTTTAAGTTTTCTAAAATATGCCACTAAAGCCTTATTTATGCCAGGATGTACTAGTATAACAGAGTGGAAATAACCCAACAGTTTGTAGTAATCGCTTTTTGCGGGTAAACGGCTGAATCCGTTCCTACAAACTACGGAGCAACTTGCATTGACTCGATCATCAAATCCAATTGGTTGATCGAAGGAGTAAATGCATCTGGGGATGTGCTATTCAACAGGTCGGAAACGGCCGTGTAGTAACCTTGCCAGTCGGCGTTGGGGTCGGTGATGTCGGGGTAAGCGATCCCGCCGGAAGGCAGGTCTGCTCCTGCGTCGCTGGTTTCTGCCAGTACCGGGGCGGTGATTGGCAGGATAGCGATGATGTAATAGGCGCCATCACGGGTCACGCCCTGGAACTGATAGAATAGTTCGTGATTGTTGACAGGGGCATTATATTGATCATATTGGGTCAGGAAGCGCACGCCTCCGCCATTTTGGAATGAGATGGGCTGGATGTTGGCGGCAAAAAGCGGCTGGGCATTGAAAAATGGCACTATTGGCAGTTCATCTCCGCTAATCGGTCCGCCAGACCCGTATAAGATATTATCCAAACGCCGGATGCTTTCAAAGGCGGCCGGAACCAGTTCGGCGTATGCTTGTGCCGGGTACACGTAAATTTGTGGTTGGTGAAATTTCCCTTGCAAGACGTAATAATCGCCCAGCATGACTTGCAGGTGACCGGGTGTCTTTTGCCACCAGGCAGCATCTTCACTGTCAATGCGCGGATAGTCACTGCCGCTCGCGCCACCGGCTACTTCCGCTGGCACGACGAGAGAAAGCGGGCCGAAGGTGACCGCTGTCCCCGTGTCAGATGATGGCTGCATAGTGGAAACGGCCGTTGCTGGAACTTCTGTCGCCGGGACTTCTGTTGCTGGAACGGCCGTTGCAGATGCCTGAATTTGAACAGGTTCCTCGGCTGTTGGCGTTATCGTATTCAAGGGGAGATCGGTCACGGCCGCAGCAGGGGCACAGGCTGAAAGCAGCAGCAACCCTGCCAGGAAAGCGATCTGTAACACTAAGAAAAATCTGGACTTCATTTTTGTATACATCAATAGCTCCTATTTTTGTGGTAGTGAGAAAATAGTAATCCTGAGAGAATTAAAACTCATCCGCCTGTGGAAGAGTCTTTGTCCTGGTCATGTGGATAGGTGAAGATCGCCTGGCTTATCCCACAAGCTCCGAAAGACCATAACCGCTTTCGATAAGCTCTTTTAACTGCTGTGTAAACCGTGCAGCGGGCGCACCATCCACAATATCATGATCAATGCTGATGGTAACGCTCAAGTATTCACGGATTTCTATTCTGTTGGCAACGACACCCGGCTTCTTGACCATGCCACCTAACGTTAACTGAAGCGTATGATTTGGTACGGGAATACCCCAGCCGCTCCCTTCGCCAAACATGCCTACCGAGCTAACCAGTACCGTGCCGTAATAATCCTTGATTAGCTGTGGCTTCTTGAAAAGCACGCGCAAGAATAAACGTCTGGCAAATGCAGGCAGGCGCACAAACCAGTCTATAAACTTTGCTTCTTGACTGCTTTGGTGTTCCTGCTGGAAGGCGCGAATCTCCTGGTGAATCTGGCGCAAGCTCTTATTGTTCACGCCCCTGAGAATATGCGGACGAATCGTCCGTTTGCCAGCCACTTCTACCTCGAACAGCGTATTCACATCCACCTCATCAAAGAGGATGAGTTGATTGTGCCAATTCCGATAGGCGTGCATAAACTTATTTGTCTCGAGCGCCTTTCCCAAACAGGCCAGGAAAAAGGCTGTGAAGGAGAGCGTCTCACCTGTTTGAGCCTTGTGTTGGCGAATCGTTTCACGAGCCTGGGTAACATCGAATTCTACCAGTCCATGTATGGTATGTTTGCGCAGCCCCAACCGCCCGCCATCGACCATGAGCAACCGGCTTCTGGGATAGGGCAGCAGCGTATGATTAGCGTGGTTTGTTTTCATGTCTGTCACTCCCATTCACAACTTGAGGTTCCCCAAATAGTGCCGCACGATTTTCACGGCGTTTTCCGTGCCATTCTCAGCGCGTATGGCTGCGCCGTATGAGTTGGCTCGTTGTTTGATGATTGGGTCGGTAACGGCCGTTTTGATAGCCCCAGCCAACCTTTCAGCAGTCAACTTCTTTTGCGGGATGGGAACTGGTCCCAATCCCAACGCCTTGATCCGTGCGCCCCAAAAGGGCTGGTCAAGCACAAACGGAACAATCACAGTCGGTACGCCAGCCCGCAATCCTTCAGCCGTCGTCCCGGCGCCGCCATGATGGACTACCGCCGCCATACGCGGGAACAGCCAACTGTGTGGCGCAGAATCCAGCACAAACACATTCTCAGCTGCCAGCTCCGGGCGCAAACCGCCCCAACCTGTGAGCAGCACCCCTCGTTGACCACTTTTGTCCAGCGCATCCAAAACGAGCCTGGAAAGCTGTTCCGGATTGCGCCCTGCCATACTGCCAAAGCCGATGTAGACAGGTGGATTGCCTGCTTCCAAAAATGCTTGCAGTGCCGGTGATGGCTGCCAGTCAGCTTCGCTATCGAGAAAGAAAGCGCCGGTGATGTGGACACTTTCCGGCCAATCTACCGGGTGTGCAATGAGGCTGGGGCTGTAGGCGCCCAGCAGAGGCGTTTCTCTCAAAGCTCGGTAAAAACGGGCGAGCGTATACGGCGGCAGTCCTAAGCGCCGTCTAAAATCATTCACAAAAGGACGATACCACTGCCAGATAACACCAAGCATCGCCATGCCCGACAAGTGGTTGTGCCAGCCACCCAGGCCGCTTTGCACAGGCCATGACGGCGCTGGGAAAGCACTGGTTGGCAGCAGCGGCGTCGGCTCTATATGGATGATGGGGATGTGCAGTGCTTCTGCAATGGCTTGCCCAAAAGCGCTGAAAACGCCCAGGCTGATCAGGGCGTCTGCGTCACGGCAGGCGGCGTAGGCGTCATCTGCCATGCTCATAATCACCGGAGCGATCATCTTCCTGACGGCAAAAATCGACTTGAGGGGATTCGCACCGCCCGTCTCCATAAACTTGCGCCCCGTATCGCTGGACATGATCTGCTGCACATCTCCGCGCAGGGGATAAAAGTCCACGCCATGATCCTGTATGAAATCAGCAAAGTCTGCGGGAGCGGCCAGTCGTACCCGGTATCCTGCTTGCGCCAGTTTTTTGCCCAGGGCCAGGCAGGGCTGAATATCACCACGTGAACCGGCAGCAAAGAGTGTGATCTTCATCTCGGTATCTCCTTAGTAGGAGCGCGAACGTCTCGTTCGCCACTTGCAGGCGAGACGCCTGCGCTCCATTTTCATTCATCGTGGTGCCCCTCGCTTATGGAGAACTTCTTGGAAAATAGCAACGAATTGTTACGAATTTATCTGGACTATAAACAAAAAACTCCTCAGATGGTTCAGGCATCTGGGGAGTTTCGGACAGGTCAGTAGGGGAGGATTTCCCTGGTCAGGTGACCAGGTTTTTTTGTATTGCCAGGGCAACAGCTTCAGTACGGCCGTTTACGCCCAGTTTCGACAAAATACTGCTAACATGAAACTTGATGGTAGAACGACTGACAACCAGCTTCTCTGCCATTTCCGGATTGCTCAAGCCTTGAACCATCAACGCCAGCACTTCTAGCTCACGTGGGGTTAAATCATAGGTTGGTTCTTTGGGTTGGGTGGCGGCGCGAATGAGAACGGCCGTTGCTTCGGGAGACAGCGTAGAGCGTCCGGCGTGGGCGGCGCGAATGGCATCGGCCAGTTGATCGGCTGTCACATTTTTGAGCAGGTAGCTGATGGCTCCCGCTTGCAAAGCACCCTGCACCTGGTTTTCCTCAGGGAAACTGGTTAAGACAATCACCTGCACCTGTGGGCATTGTTGGCGTATCCGCTGCGTCGCCTCCGCGCCATCCATTTCAGGCATTACCAGGTCCATGAGCACCACATCAACATTTCCCTGTTGGCATTTTTGTATCGCCTCAGCGCCGCTGCCCGCTTCGCCGACCAGCAGCAAATCATCAAAGACGGTCAAAAAAGCGGCCAGACCGCTGCGTACCACCGCATGATCATCGACAATCAGCACTCTGATTTCTTTTTCGTTAGGCATGATCTCCCTCTCTTATTCGAAAAAGGTTTGTAGTACCCACTTCAGTGGGTTAACCGGCTAAAGCCGCTACTACGAACATTTTCATACACTGGTGACAGGACATTGCACGGTGATAGTTGTGCCGACGCCAATCTGGCTGTGAATGGTTAAGTCTGCGCCAATTTTTTGAGCGCGTTCACGCATGATGCCCAATCCTAATGAGGCATGTGTAATGTCATCTGGGTTAAAGCCACGGCCGTTATCTGCAATCGTCAGGCGCACAGTCTGCGTCGAGAAAGCCAGATTGAGCGTGACCTGGCTGGCTCCCGCATGTTTGCTGATGTTGTTGAGCGACTCCTGAGCGATGCGATACAGGGCAATTTGGATTTCTGGGGGTAACGGCCGTTCTCCCTCAATACTCAAAGCAATGGGCAAACGGGAACG